>JBCCGX010000727.1:0-5345 GCA_039029035.1 Acidobacteriota bacterium
ACCCTCGTCCACGCCGCCTGGGCGCTGCTCCTCGGTCGCCTCGGTGGTACGCGCGATGTCGTCTTCGGCTCCGTGGTCTCCGGCCGACCGCCGAGCCTGCGCGGGGTGGAGTCGATGGTCGGCCTGTTCATCACCACCCTGCCTTGCCGGGTCGGCCTGGGCAACCAGCGCCTGGCACCCTGGCTCGCCGAGCTGCGTGACGATCTGCTCGAGCTGCGCGATTACGAACACACCCCGCCGGTGGCCATCCAGAGCTGGAGCGAGGTCGACAGCGGCAGCGACCTTTTCGACAGCCTGGTGGTGTTCGAGAACTACCCCATCTCAGGCGTGGCCAGCACGGCGGCGGGTCTCGAAGTGCTCGACACCGGTGCGATCGAGCGCAGCCATTACCCCTTGAGCCTGCAGGTGGTGCCGGAAGACGCCGGGATTCTGCTGCTCCTGCACCACGATGCGGACCGCTTCGAGCCCACCGCGGCGCAGCGCCTCATCGGCCACGCCGAGCAGCTGCTCGCCGGCCTGGTCGGCGACGGCGAACGCCGGTTGGACGACCTCGCCATGCTCTCGCCGGCACAGACGGCGCAGCTCACCCGCGAGTGGAACGACTCCTCAGTCGTTTCGAACGACTCTCCGGTCGTTTCACCGAAGGCGCAGTCCGTCCACCGCCTCATCAGCCAGCAGGCCCAGGCGACGCCGGATGCCGTGGCGGTGGTCTTCGAGAGCCAAACCCTCTCTTACCGCGAGCTCGACCGGCGTGCCAGCCACTTCGGGCACCGTCTGCGGACCCTCGGGATCGGCCGCGACGAGACCGTCGGCCTGGCGATGGAGCGCTCCCTGGAGCTGCCCACCGCGGTGCTCGGCATCCTCCACACTGGGGCGGGCTATCTGCCCCTCGACCCGGACGATCCGGCGGAGCGGCGGGAGTACATCCTGGCCGATGCCGGGGTCGCGGTGCTGGTGGCCTCGGGCGCCGAAACGACCGACGCATCCACGGCCTACCGAAGGATCGATTTCGCGGCCGAGCTAAACACCCAGACCGAAGAGGCAGCATCGCCGGTCGACCGGGTCGACGACGATGGCACGGCCTACCTGATCTACACCTCCGGCTCGACCGGTCGTCCCAAGGGCACGGTCAACGTGCATCGTGCGGTGCGCAACCAGGTCGAGTGGCTGCAGCGGCGCTACCCCATCGGCCCCACCGATCGGGTGCTGCAGAAGACCCCGATCAGCTTCGACGTCTCGGTTTGGGAGCTCTTCTGGCCCCTCTCGGTCGGCGCCTGCCTGGTGATGGCCCGCCCCGGAGGCCATCGCGACCCGGCCTACCTCGCGCGGACCATCGGCAGCCACCGCATCACCACCACCCACTTCGTGCCCTCCATGCTGCAGCTCTTCCTCGAAGAGCCGAATATCGAGGTCCATGCGCCGACCCTGCGGCAGGTCGTGGTCAGTGGTGAGGCTCTGCCGCTCGGTCTCGAACGGCGCTTCTTCGAGCGGCTCGCCGTGCCTCTGCCCAACATGTACGGTCCCAGCGAGGCGGCGCGCTCTAGCTTCTACGATTGCAGCCTGGCGGACACCCTCCCGGTGGCGCCCATCGGCCGGCCGACCTCGAACACGGCCCTCCACATCGCTGACCGGCTGCTACGCCAGGCGCCTCTGGGCGCTTCGGGCGAACTGTTGATCGGCGGCGCCCAACTGGCCCGCGGTTACCACCGGCGGCCTGGCCTCACGGCGCAGAAGTTCATTCCCGACCCCTTTGGCGATCAGCCCGGAACACGGCTCTACTGCAGTGGCGACCGGGTGGGCTTTGCCACCGACGGCCGGATCGAGTTTCTCGGCCGCATCGACCACCAGGTGAAGGTGCGCGGTGTGCGGGTCGAGCCGGGGGAGATCGAGGCGATCCTGCAGCAACATTCCGACATTCGGGAGGCCGTCGTCGTGACACTTGGCACCGGAGCCCAGCTACGGCTGTGCGCCGTCGTCGTGCCGGCGACCGAGAGGACCCAATCACTCGATGGGCTGCGAGATTACCTCGAAGGCCGCCTACCCCTGGCGGCGGTGCCCTCGCACTTCGAAGTGCTGGAGGAGCTGCCGCTCCTTCCCAGCGGCAAGGCCGACCGGGTCGCGCTGACACGGCGGGCCGAGTCGGCCGGTGCGGGCCTGTCCGAGGACCTGCGCCAGGCACCACGGACGCCGACCGAGGAGTTGCTGGCCGGCATCTGGAGCAACGTGCTGGGGCTCGAGCCCGGCACCTTCGGCACCGACGAAGACTTCTTCGCTCTCGGTGGCCATTCGCTGCTCGCCACCCGCGTGGCCTCGCGCCTGCGCGCCGCTTTCGACGTCGAGCTGCCGCTACGGACTCTGTTCGAAGCTTCGACCGTGGCAGAGCTCGCCCGGGAGGTCGAGGTGACGCGTGCTGGCGCCTTGGCAGTGCCTCCGATCGAACCTCGTCGCGAGCCGATGCCGGAAGCCGGCTGGCCGGCCTCCTTCGCCCAGGAGCGTCTGTGGTTCCTCGACCAGCTCGATCCGGGCACACCGGTGTTCAATCTGCCATCGGCGATCCGCCTCCGCGGCCAGCTGGACATTGCCGCCTTGCGGGCAGCGTTCGCCGACCTGGGACAGCGGCACGAAACCCTGCGCACCGCCTTCGCTGACGCCGGTGGACGGCCAGCCCAGGTGATCGACGAGGCTTTCACCGGTTCGATCGCCGAGATTGACCTCGCGTCCATCGAGCCTTCAGAACGGCACGGCACCGTCCGGCAGCTGATGCGACGCGAGGCGATGCGTCGATTCGACTTATGCCACGCCCCTCTCGTGCGGGCGACCCTCCTCCGCCTCAGAGCAGACCCGGCTGACGACCACCTTCTGCTCTTGACTCTCCACCACGTGATCTCGGACGGCTGGTCGTCGGCCGTTCTCGTACGCGAGATCGGGGCGCTCTACGCCGCTCATGCCATCGGCCAGCCCACGCCACGGCCGAAGCTCCCAGTGCAATACGCCGACTTCGCCCTGTGGCAGCGGGACTGGCTGACGCCTTCCCGGATGCGGACGGAGATCGACTATTGGCGCCACCGCCTCGAAGGCGCGCCACCGGCCCTGGAGCTGCCCACTGACCGGCCGCGCCCGGCGGTCTTCGATCACCATGGCCACAGCGTTCAGCGACGGCTCGACCACCCGATGGCGGCGAAGCTCCGGGGCCTCGCCCAACGCCGCGGCGCCACCCTCTTCATGGTGCTCTCGGCGGCGTTCGCCGCGTTGCTACGCCGACTGTCCGGTCAAGACGACGTGGCCCTTGGCGCCCCGATCGCAGGTCGTACCCGGGCCGAGATCGAAGGGCTAGTTGGTTTCTTCGTCAACAGTCTCGTGCTGCGCCCCGATCTGCCCGGCGATCCGACCTTCGCCGACTTGCTCGAGCGCACCCGGCACACCGCGCTGGAAGCCTACGAGCACCAGGATCTACCGTTCGAGAAGCTGGTGGAAGCCTTGCAGCCCCAGCGCGACCCGAGCCGCCCGCCGCTCTTCCAGGCCGCCCTGGTGCTACAGAACGCCGCACCGGAGCCTCTCGAGCTGCCGGGACTGGAGCTCGAGCCGCTGATCGCCGAGCGTCGCCAGGTCCAGCTCGAGCTCGAGCTGGAAGCGGTGGAGGGCACCTTCTTCGAGCCGGACGAGGCAGGCCTGAGCCTGCGCCTGGCCTACGCCACCCGCCTGTTCGACGAGACTCGGATGCGGCGCACCCTGGATCAGCTCGTCCACTTGCTCCAGGCAGCGGTGCACCAACCCGAGCGCCGCATCTCGGAGATGGCGCTACTGAGCCGGGTCGAAAGTCAGCAGATCCTGATCGAGTGGAGCACGCCGAGTGAGCAGGGGCGGAACGGCGGCCTGCCGCTCGAGCTGTTCGATGCTTGGCTCCAGCGCACGCCTGAAGCCCTGGCCGTCGTCAGCGACGGGCCAAGCGGTTCGGCATCGGCGCTCACCTACGCCGAGCTCGACCGGCGCGCGCGCCGCTTGGCCCGCAACTTCCGTCGCCGCGGCATCGGTCGCGAAGCCGTCGTGGCGGTGGCGATGGAGCGGGCGCCGGAGCTGGTCGTCGCGCTGTTGGCGATCCTGCGCAGCGGCGGCGCTTTCCTGCCGCTGAACCCTAAGGACCCGAGCCAGCGTCTACGCACGGTGCTGCGCGACGCCCGAGCCTCTCTCCTCCTCACTCAGACTCGGCTAGCCACCGAGCTCGTCGACTTGCCCTGCGAGCATCTGTGTCTCGACGGCAAACGACCAGCCGACTTCGAGCGCGACGGTATGAGTCCGCTGCTGCCCCCAGTGATCCGTGAGCAGACAGTGATCCGTGAGCAGGCCGCCTACGTGATCTACACCTCGGGCTCGACCGGCAAGCCCAAGGGGGTCGTGATCTCCCACGGCGCCCTCGGTCGGCTGCTGCGTTACCGCGCCGCCACCGTCACAACCGCCGACGCCAAGCTGCACAAAACCGCCCTCAGCTTCGACGTCGCCGTGGCCGAGATCTTCCTGCCCCTGGTGAGCGGCGGCCGCACTGTGCTGGCACGGCCCGGTGGCGCCCAGGACGGCCCCTACCTGGCACGCCTGATTCGCCGGCAGCGGGTGAGCCTGGCGGTCTTCCCACCGGCCCTGCTCGGCAGCCTGCTGGAGCAAGGCAGCCTCGCCGACTGCCCGTCCCTTCGCCTCGTCGGCGTCGGCGGTGAGGCAGTGCCGGGCGAGTTACCTGGCCGCTTCGCCGCCGCTTCGCGGGCGGCGCTGTGGAATCGCTACGGGCCGACGGAAGCGACGATCTTCGCCACCGAAGGCAGGGCCGACACCGATGAGGCCGGGCACTGCCTGCCCATCGGCCGACCCGCGGCCGGGGCGCGCGCCGTGCTGCTCGATCGCCGGTTAAGACCCGTGCCGGCCGGAGTGACGGGCGAGATCTGCCTCGCCGGGCCGACCCTGGCCCGCGGCTACCTCGGCCGACCCGCCGCAACCGCAGCGGCGTTCGTGCCGGACGCTTCCCAAGCCGGCCGCTTGTACCGCACCGGCGACCTGGGGCGTCAGCAGGCGGACGGCACCCTCGAGTTTCTCGGTCGGCGAGACGCCCAGGTCAAGATCCGCGGTTTCCGGGTCGAGCTCGGTGAGGTCGAAGCGATCCTGGCCAGGCTGGCGAGTGTCCGCGAAGTCGTCGTCACGGTCGACGAAGGCCCCATCCCCTCCAGCCGGCGACTCCTCGCCTACGTCGTGCCGGCAACCGCCTCGGCCTCGCCGGCCGAGCTACGCCGCGCCGCGCGCGAACGGTTACCGGATTACATGGTGCCGGCGCAGGTCGTGCTGCTCGACGCTCTGCCGCGCAC
>JBCCGX010000728.1:0-5344 GCA_039029035.1 Acidobacteriota bacterium
CCACGAGAAGGGACCGCGAATCAGCTCGGCGTTATCGTTCGGCATCACCTGGTTGAAGAAGATCGTCAACAGCAGATGGCCGACGAGCACAACGAGGAATAGCGCCAGGACAGACGAGAATTTGGCCCAGATGTACTCGCCAGGCTTCAGACGGGTAGCGTGCAAGATCGGCCCCACTTTGAGCTCGTCGTCCTGCGGTATGGCCATCCCCGCAGCGACTGCGACGAAAAACGAGTACAGCAGAAAGGTAACGAGAGGGAACATCATCGCGTTGGAGAACTCCGACGTGATGTGAGCCCGCGACTCGCCACCGATGGAGCTGTCGCCCGAGCTGATCGTCAGGTTGCCTGCCGACAGTCCCCAGGCGATCAACGCCAGGGAGAGCAAGAGGACCCAGAACATCGGCCGCGTGAAGTGGTAGCGCGCTTCCATCTCCAGCAGAGTGCGAAAGCCTCCGCGTCGACCGGGCTGGCGGCTCACTCGCCACCTCCAGCCGCCATCGCCGGCTCGGCGGCCTCTGCCGGGGGCGCGGCGTCGACGGGTGGTGCCGGATCCGGCCCATTGAGCGGTGTCTCGCCCACCAGGGTCATGTAAGTGTCTTCGAGGTTGGCCTCCACCGGCTGGAAGCCGGCCGGGGGCGCGCCCTGAGGTACGCAGATTCGGACCCGATTCTCCCCCGCCACCAGAATCGATTGGGTCACCTGGTACCGCTGGCGGATCGCCACCAGGTCTTCGTCACTGCCACGGCCTTCGAAAATCTTGCCAGCAAGGCGCTCCCGCGCTTCGTCCGGCGTCGTCTCGGCCACTAGCCGCCCCTTCGAGATCACCGCGAAGCGCGGGCAGAGGACCGCCACGTCCTCCACGATGTGGGTCGACAACAGCACGATGCGATCGCTGGCCAGATCTGCCAGCAGGCGGTAGAAGCGCTGGCGCTCCTCCGGATCGAGCCCCGCCGTCGGCTCGTCGACGACGATCAGCCGTGGATCACCGGCCAGCGCCTGGGCAATCCCCAGACGCTGCCGCATGCCGCCGGAGTAACCCTTGAGCTTGCGCTTGGCAGCGAAGCTCAGATTGACCCGCTCGAGCAGCTGAGCCACCAGGTTCTTGAGCCCCCCGGGAGCCTCGACCCCCTTGAGTCGCAAGAGGTAGGTCAGCATCTGCTCGCCGTTCAGGTGCGGGTAGAAGCCGAAGTCCTGCGGCAGATAGCCCAACCGCGCGTGCACCGCCGCCGGATCGGCAAGGATGTCGGTACCATCGAGCGTCACTGCACCGGAGGTCGGCTCGAGCAGGCCGGCGAGGATTTTCATGAAGGTCGATTTGCCGGCACCGTTGTGGCCCAGGAGGCCATACATGCCAGGGGGAACGTCGAGGTCGATGCCTTGCAGCGCCGTCACCCCGCCGGGATAGATCTTGACCAGTTTGCGTACCTGAAGCATCGCGAGCCTCCTCCTTTGTCCAGAATAGTAACGACTTGGAGGCCGCGGATGTTTCGCCGTCGGTCAGGCGAAGGGATCGACGCGTATCCGGCCGACCGTAGACAACGGCCGGCCGAAGACAGCATCCACGATCCCCTGGACGCCCGCCCCTACGGCCCGCAAGCAGGGCAACGGCCGTAGCTCACTCGATGGTGCTACTGCGCCGTCGGGCAGGTCGCGAAGGCGCTCGTATCCGTCGTCGCCGCCGCGGCAACGCCGAGCGGATTGACGTATTGGCGGGCCTCGCCTGACTCGGTGTCGGTGACCCGAAGGGTATAGGCGACGTCGGTCGTCGCCGCCGAGAAGACCCAGAAATGGCCGTTGATGGCACAGCCGTCGAGCACTTTGATCAGGATCTCCCAGTTGTGCGGATCGAAAAACCAGAACAAGCCGGAGTCCGGCGAGCTGCCAGCACCCAGTTGCACGACTTGGGCATCGCCGCCGACACCCTGGAAGTCCTGCCATTCGACCTCGACCCGGAAACGGTCGCCGTTCAGGCACAGCGTGTCGGCGTCGGCCAGGCATGTGTTGGGGGTCTCGATATCGAAAACCCCGGTATTGGTCCCGGCGTGCAACGTGCCGGGATCCCGTGGATCGACCACCAGGGATCGAATGTCCGCATTCTCGAGCCCGGAGGCGAAATCGGCCCAATGCTCGCCGCCGTCGAGACTCCGCACAACACGCCCCGACGTGCCGGCGTAGACCTTGGCGGGATCGACCGGATCGATCGCCAGGGCCGTAACCGGGGGCCCGGACAGGCGAGTCGCAAACCAGGCCGAAGCGCCGTTGGTGGTCTTGAACACTCCGTCGGCGGTACCGGCGTAGACCCGAGCAGAATCCGCCGGATCGACCACCAGGGCCCGCACGTCTTCGTTGTCCAGGCCGGCGTTCGCCGCCGCCCAGGAGGCTCCGCGGTCGGTCGTCTTGAAGACTCCATCGCCGGTTCCGGCATAGAGAATCGCTGGATCAGAAGGATCGATCGCCAGGAGTCTGAGAGTGTCTTCCGGCAGGCTGGTCGAAGACTCGATCCAGCCGCCTCCGCCATCCGAGCTTCTGTACACCGAGCCCAGAGGCTCCGCGCCGAGGGTCAAGGTTACGGCATAGACGTTGTGAGGATTTATCGGATCAATCACGACTTGCGCGATACGGCCTTCGAGTCCCACCGAGGCCCAGGTCAATCCACCATCGAGACTCTTCGACAAGCCACTGGAGATCAGCCCGTCGACCCCGGCATAAACGGTCGACGGCGTCTGCGGATCGATCGTCAAAGCCGTGACTCGTTCATCGACGAAGGACTCGAGGACCCAGGTGGCGCCGCCGTCCATGCTCCGGGCCAAGCCTTCGTCGAAGCCGGCCAGCAGCGTCGTCGTCTCGACCGGATCGATCGCCAGCGCAAAGATATGGGTGTTGCTCAAGCCCCGGTTGGACACCTCCCAACTGTCGCCGGCGTCGGTGCTCTTGAAGAGGCCGGAGCTGTGATAATTGAATTCGAGAAAATTAGCGGTCCCAGCGTAGATCGATGACGGATCCGAAGGATCCACCGCCAGCGCCAGCACTCGGGGCAAACTCTGTTGCAGGATCCAGCGCTGGCCACCATCGGTGGTCTTGTAGATACCTCCAAGACCAAGCCCGAGATCGTCCCCGGCATAAACGGTGGAGGGTGTCATGGGATCGATCACCAGCACACTGACCTGAGCAATACTGTAACCGTCCACCAACCCCTCATTGATCGGGCTCCACTGCTGTCCACCATTCGTCGATCGGTAGACGCCCCGGCCGCCCGCGTAGAGAGTCGACGGATCGTGGCGGTCGATCACCAAAGCCGTCACGGAGCCGACGCCAAGACCGTTGTCGGCAGGCTGCCAATGGGCACCGCCATCGACACTCTTGAAAATCCGCTCGCCGCTCGCGACATACAGCGTGGACGGATCCGAGGGGTCGATCACCAGGACGCCGGCCGGGCTGCCGCTGAGACCGTTGTTGACGGAGGACCAGGTCTCGCCTGCGTCGGTGCTCTTAGACACCCCGTTGGCTCCGCTGGCGTAAACCGTGGTCGGTGTCCCAGGATCGATCGCCAGGTGGGGACCAGCGGTGGCGTGAACTTGCTGCCAATGCAGCCCGCCGTCGGACGTCTTGAAGACGCCGCCGAATCGGTGGCCGCAATAGACCGTGGAGGTTGCGACCGGATCGATGGCCAGCGCCTCGATCCAGATCGACGTCGGAAGTTCCGCATCCACAGCGGTCCAGCGGGCTCCCCCGTCCAACGTCTTGTACAAGCCACCGCGGCCGCCAATCGGTGCGACGCCGGCATAGACGGTGGACGTCGCGCTCGGATCGACGGCCAGGGCAAAGACGTGGGCGTCATTCGGCCCTTGTGAGGTCCAACGGCCGACGCCCCCAGGGGCCGGGCTCACCCCCAAACTCAGCTGCAGAATCGACCATGACACCGCGAGTCGACAAAACGGCATACGTTGCATCAGTAGTACCCCTCTCCTGGTCTTGGATCTCATCACCGGTCCTTGCGGTTTTCTAGTCGACGCTCCTGCTCATACAAGGCGACAACCGCGACCCAAGGTGATCAGGCAATACGAGCTCGAGGTGGGCGCGCCAGGCCGAGCCAATACGACAAGGCCGGCCGACAGCGCGCTGCCGGCCGGCCGGCGAAGCTACTGCAGACCGACGACGACCTCGAAGCTATTCGAGACGTTGAAGCCACCAGGCACCACGACGGCCGCCTGGAAGCGGAACCGGGCACCGAGCAGCGCCGGGCTGACTGGCACCGGGATCGGCGGCGGGAAGGCGACGCCGCCGACCAGGGTGAAGCCGCTCAGGGTCACGGCTCCTGTCAGATCGAAGCACGGCGGGGTCGCCCCCGGGGTACCGAGGAACCAGGCACCGGTCGTGCCGGGATGGAAGGGGTCGATGACCGCCGGACTCAACGTGCCGCCGAGGGCCGCGGAGCCACCGAGGGCCAGGATGGGCGGCGGCGTGCCGTCGCTCGAGCAGCCGTTACCGATCGGCGTGATGCTGGCCAGCGGTCCGCCGAGGTAAACGAAGTTGTGGCCCGTCCCGCCGACGGCGGCGGTATCTTGCGGCAGCCCGACGGCGTATTCGGGGAAGCCATCGCCGTTGAGATCCCCCAGACCCGCCACATTGGTGCCGTAGACCGGACCCGCCAGACCCGGCGGTGCCGCCGGCGTGGTGGTGGCACCGTAGAGCGGTGCCAGGGTGATACCACTCAGGGTCTGGGCATAACCGGCGGTGGCCGTGGCGGTATCACCGGGCGCGCCGATGATGGCATCGGTGATGCCATCGGCATTGAGGTCGAAATTGCCGTCCATCTCGAAGCCGAAGAACTCGTTGGCACCGTTGCCGGCGACTTGGGCGATGACGGTGAAGGTAGCGCCGTCATAAAGGTAGACCATGCCCTGGTTGAGGCTGTCGCGGGGAGCGCCGATCAGGAATTCCGCCGCGCCGTCACTGTTGAGATCGCCCATCGGGGCGATCGAATAGCCGAAGAGAGTCCCGGCCGCCGGGCTGTTGATCATCGCGAGGGTGGTGCCGAAAGTGGCCGGGTTGCCGTCGAGGATCAAGACCTGGTCCGTGCCTGGGCTGCCGACGGCGAAGTCGTCCAGGCTGTCGAAGTTGACGTCGCCGATGGTGCGAACGGAGAAGCGCTCGATGAAGTACTTCCGGCTGCGTACGATCGAAAACCCGGCCGGCAGGCTGACCGGACCGGCCAGCAGGACGCCGCTGAGCTCGTCGCGCACCTCGACCGTGCCGATGCCGGCGACCAGAAGGTCGCGCCCGCCGAGGCCGATGTTGATGCGATCCAGCCCGCCGCCGAAGAAGCCATTGGCCGCCGCGCC
>JBCCGX010000729.1:0-5342 GCA_039029035.1 Acidobacteriota bacterium
ATAAAAGTGTTGTTGAGGATGTTGAGCGGGATGTCCCGGTAACCGAGGATCGAGAGATCGAAGGTGTGCACCATCAGGATGCCGAACAGCGGACCGGGTACGCCGGCATCACTGAAATTGAGCATGTCGAATACATTGTTCGAGATCCGCGTTCGGATGGGAGCGAACTCGGTCTCGGCATAGATCTGCACGTGCCCACCCTGAAACGTGAAGCCGTCGATCATCTCCTCGACGGTGTCGTCGAAGAGAAAAGTCAGGTCGACGAGCGTTTCGTGAAAGAAACGATCGCCGAAGGGAACCACCGGCTCGAAGAGCTGGAAGACAGCCGACGTCTGGTCCCCCCGGATCACCACCCGTCGCGCGTCGACCCCTTGCAGGTGGATGAAATCACTCATCATGATCGGGAACTGCTCTTGGTTGGTGGCGGCGCTGTAGACCCCTGGGTTGGCATGCACGATGCCCTGGTTGTTCGGACCGGCGAAGGCAGAGAGCGCGCTGATCGCGGCGCCGATCGTTCGAAAGGGCTGGTCCGGGGTGCCATTGCCATTGGCGAAGACGAAGGCGCTTGCCGGGCCGTCCTGGCCGTTACAGGGATCCACCCAGGCCTCGATGAAAGGCGCTCCGCCGACAATCGGTGGCACCGTGGTGCCGGTACCACCCTGCGCGTGTGCAAGACCGCCACTCAGCAGGGTGGCGACCAGACAACAGACCATGATCCGAATTGGAATTCTCGAGCTCTTTTCCGTACGTCGCATAGCGAACCTCCTTGGAGTTTCTTGGCCGCTCGACGAGGAGAACCACGACAGACTCCCGCGCGGCCAATCGGCGTAGACGCGGAAAACGACGAAGAAAAAGCTCAGCGAATATGCCAATCGCTAAGAAGGAGAAGGGAGCGGGGCAGAGCCCCGTCTCGCCGATCGGCTTTCTGTTGCCGCTTCAAGCGCTGTAGCACGCGGCGTAGCCGGCCGAGTTGTTTGCGGGGACCGAGGGCGGCTCAGAAGCCCTTGCGGCCCAGTCTTCGGCCGGTCGCGAAGTACGCCAGCCAGGCGACGACGCCGAGGGCCAGGTAGACCATGGCCTGGCCCGTTTGATCGCGAATCATCCACCACACCAGGCCCTCCTCCGAGTTGCCGTACATGGAGAACGGCACCGCGCAAAAGAAGATGCCCAGGCCCATCAGGATCTTCTGCCACCGCAACACCCTGCGGGTCGCGTTCAGCGCCTGCATCTCGTCATCTGGCGTCAGTTCGGCAAAGCTCGCTTGGCTCATGTCTTGGCCCCTTTCTTGGTCGGCTTGCCGCAGGAGCTCAGCGAGCTCGGGATCTTCGGCGAGGTATTTTTCGATCAGTGAGGTCGTGGCGGCGCTGGCCTCGCCAGAGCGGAAAACAGGCCAGAGGTCCAGGATCACGTCGCGGTGGATCTTCATGCGGAGTCCTCCTGCGGTTGTCGCAACTGGGCGAGCTTGAGACGCGCCCGGTGAACCTTCACTCGCACGCCGGAGATCGAGAGCCCCAAGGTGCGTGCGATATCGGCATAGGGCAGCTCGTCCTGTGCCCGCATCAGCAGCGCCGCCCGATCGATCTCCGGGAGCTTAGCCAGGCCTCCGAGAACCCGGCCGAGCGCCTGGCGCTGCGTCGCTCGGTGCTGCGGATCGGGCGTCGGATCAGGGGTGCGCTCGTCGAGGCCGGCGTGCTTCTTGTGCCGGCGCAGCCCCTGGAGGTACTGGTTGCGGGCGATGGTGAACAGATAGCTCTTGACCGTCGCGCTGCGGATTCGGCCCGGCGCGGTCCAGGCTCGAACGAAAGTTTCCGCCGTGATGTCCTCCGCCAGAGCAGGGTCGCCCGACAGGCAGAGGATGAAGCGCTTCACGTCGGAGGCATAGCGTGAATAGAGGGTGTGAAAGTCCATCGGCGTGTCCGTTCGTACAGGATATGCACGAGGGCCGAGAACGTTACAAGTAGATCGAACCGTTCCTCTCCAGAGCCCGGAGAGTCGTGGCGACTTAGGCGACCCGAAGCGCAGTCCTGCGGACTGCGCCTCAATGTCGGCAAGATGCCGGCGCTAGCCGTAGCCCGGAGGGCGACATCCCGTAGCCTAGGGCGTAAGCCCTGGGAGGCTTAGTCGGCCGCAGCCTGCTCCGGCGCTGCGGGCTCGTCCGACAAGCTGCGCGAAAGCATCAGGCGTGCTACCCGCCAATCCCGCGCCACGGTGCCGCGCGAGACCTCGAGCACCTGCGCCACGTCACTCTCCGACAGGCCACCAAAATAACGCAGCTCCACCACGTCCGCCTGCCGCGGATTCACCTCGCGCAGTCGATCGAGGGCTTGGTCAATGGCGAGAACCTCTGCCGGCGGCGGCTCGATTCGTGCCCACGCCGCCTCGTCTTCCAGATCCACGCGATCCCTTGGCGAGGCGCGTCGCGACGCCTGGTAACGGCGCGCATGCTCGACCAAGATGCGCCGCATGGCGCGTGCCGCGACGGCGAAGAAATGGGTTCGATTCTCTAGCGTCGCGCCGCTGAGCTCGTTGCCCAGGAGGCGCATGTAGGCTTCGTGCACCAGGCTCGTAGGCGACAGGGTGTGATCTGAGCGCTCGCGCCTTAGGTAGCTGCCGGCCAGTTTGCGGAGCTCCTCATAGACCTGTTGCAGCAGATCGTCGATCGCCTCTTCGTCGCCACCGACCCAGCGATTCAGCAGGACCGTGACCTCGCCGCTGGGCCCGCCGTTCGGGTTGCTTTCGTCCATCATCGAAGTCGACTCCGGTGTTCCGAATCTCGGGTTGTTCGCGCTGTGCCCGAATCATACGCGAGATTCGAAACGCCGGAAGGCGGCCCAGATCGTTGTCTGGTAGGTTGTGCCTCGCCCGGTGGGAGTCGACCCAAAGGAATCGAGACATGCGATGGATGCGAGGTTGCGCGACGCTTGCCCTGCTCACTTTGGGCCTCACCCTGTGGCTGTGGAGCAGGGCCGGGACTCGGTCGCGAGACGGAGCAGGGCGACCGATGGCGGAGCCGGGATCGACCGCTATCGAGCCCGAAGCTCCGTCGCGGCCTGAGGCCCGGCCCCGGTTTCGGCCAACCCCTGCCGAGCAGCGAGTCTTCGACGCCACCAACGCCGAACGCTCTCAGCACGGCCTGCCACCGCTGGCGCCAGAGCCGACTCTGGGCCTGGTCGCCCGCGGCCACAGCGACGACATGCTACGCCGCGGCTACTTCAGCCACACCAGCCCGGATGGCGATTCAGCCGGCGATCGGGTGGCCAGCCAACACCGGCGCCTGGTCGGCCTGGCCGGCGAGAACATCTGGACCGGCAGCGGCTACGGCGCCACCGCGGCGCCAGTTCTTGCCCGCCTGATTGTCGAGAGCTGGATGTCGAGCCCCGGCCACCGGGCCAACATCCTGCGGCCCGAGTCCACCCACCTGGGTGTCGGCATCGTCACCGAAGGTCGCGAGGTACGGGCGACCCAAGTCTTCGCCACCGTCTACGGCTTCCTCGCCGAGCCGCTTCCAGCTACGGTCCGCCGCGGCGCCAAGTTAGTGCCGGGCACCGTGGCCGGCGCCAAGGGGCAGGCCGAGCGCTTCGATCTCTTCTCGGTGCGGCGCGGCGCCAAGGTGGGGGGACCTTGGCCCCTCAGCGGCACCACGGTCGACGCTTCTCCTGGCACCTACCAGCTGCGCGTCTACTTTCCCGAAGGGGCGCGCCGCTTCGTGATCTCGAACGGGCCCCGAATCGAAGTCCGCTGACGACTTGGCCACGCGACGGCTAGCGGGCTTACAGCTTGAGAGCCAGCCCTCGTCGGGTACCGACTGTCCCGAAAAACCGTGCCTGTGGCCCGCGGTCGTTGCCAAGCTCCAACCGGGCTTGAATACTGTTCTCAGGGAACATCGACTCTGCCGACATGCCGCGACCGATTCGCCAGGCTGGGCCTTATCCATCAATTTGCGTTCTGCGTTCGTGATCGAGGCCTGTGCCGAGCGGATCGGGTAGCCATCGGCTGCCGTCGGGTTCGAAACCTAGTTGGATTAACGGCGCCGGCTGCGGTCGGCACAGAACTGCGAAGGAGGTTTGATGGAGATGCGGAACTTTAGGGGAACGAAGTTTCTTTTGGCGGTCGCGATGTTGCTCTTGGCCGTGCCGGCCCAGGCCACGACCTTCGACCTTGCCAGCCCGACGTATGTCGTCGGCAAGACGTCGACAACGATTACGGTGCTGATCCTTGTTCCGTTTGAATTCAAGGTTCTCGATTGCCCCTCGACGGGTGTTCTCAGCAAGTACTGCGACATCGTCGAGATCGGCGACACGGGCGGTTTCGAGGGCGACAATCCCTCCGATCTGCAGGTCGCCGAGGCGGATCAGGGCTTCGCCCTGGCGTCGCCCTCCTGGGAGATCGTCGACGGTTGTATCGATGGCATCTCGACCGACGGCAACTACACGGTGTTCGATGTCGACGACGGCACCACCAACGTCGACGTCTACTGCGACTCGGTCAAACCGAACACTCTGGCGCCGCTTTGCGACGAGCTCGAGGTGGACGACTGCACCCACTTCCAGGGTCGCTTTTTTCCCATCGATCACGATATCGCTGGCGCCCGCGAGCTGGTGGTGATCCGCGCCGAAGAGTAGCTTCGACACCGGACCAGTTACCATGATGGCACGAGCGCGGGCTACCGCGTTCGTGCCGCTCCGCGTCGTCTTCTGTCTCTCGAGAGGAAATCCCATGGCTCGAATATCCGCTCTGACCTTCGCTTGCTTCGTGTTCATCCTGCCGGCGGCTGCAGTAGGCGCTGACGAGCCGGCCTCTAACGAGGCGACGATCGGCCAGCAGCTCGCTCAGGTGAACGCTTCCTTACAGCAGATCGTTACGCTGCTCCAGCGACAGATCGAAGGCGACGAGACCAGCCTGCTGATCAAGCGGGTCGAGCTCAGCAACCGGAACCTCACGGCCAAGAAGGATCGCCTGCGCAAGCTGCGCGACGAGGCCGCCAACCAGCAAGAGAAAGAGCTCTCGCTCTCCGGGGCCCTCGAGGCGACCGAAGAGCAGCTCGCCGGGGAGCTCGACGTCGAGCCAGCCCAGCAGATCATGATGGAGCAGATGGAAGAGCGCATCAAATCCGTCGCCCGAAGGCGCCAAGATCTCGAGCGCGAGCTGGTTGTGCTGGAGAACGAGGTGCGGATCGAAGAAGAGGATATGGAAGTTCTAGAAGCCGTCCTCGACGATCGGCTCGGCCTACGCTGAGGCGCCCCCGGCGGAGAAGGCGAGCCCGCGACCTCTGGGCTGAGACAGGTGGCCGGCGTCTCACAAAGCAGCAAGATCGCTGCAGGCAAAGAGTACGAGGACATGCA
>JBCCGX010000730.1:0-5334 GCA_039029035.1 Acidobacteriota bacterium
TGTGGCCGAGTACGTCATGGCGGATTGGACCACCCTATTCGCCCATTGGTTCCCCAACCCTGGCACACGTTTCGCCCTATTGGGCCCCCCGTGGCTCGATCACAAGGCTGCTGCAGTAGAGTACGTCGCGCATGCGTGCTTGGCCGACACTCCGCCTTCTCCTGCTGGTGCTCCCGCTCTGGTTTTCGAGCTCGTCTCACGGGCAAACAGAGCCCGGTGCTATCGAGCCCAAAGACAAAGAGTGGCCCACCGCTTCGCCGGCGGACGTCGATATCGACCCGGAGCCGTTGGCACGTTTGATCAGCGAGTTGCCGGCCGAGCGCAAGCACGGGCTGCATAGCCTTTTGATCGCCCGTCGCGGCCAGCTGGTGTTCGAGCAGTATTGGAACGGCCACGATCGCGACACCGTACAAGACGCGAGGTCGGCCACCAAGAGCATCACGTCGTTACTCCTCGGCATCGCCCTCGACCGAGGCCTGGTCGGCGCCGTCTCCGACCCACTGTTGCCGTACCTCGACGACGCCTATCCGGATCTCGCGCAGAGCGGCACCGAGAAGGCAGGCATCACGCTGGCTCATCTGCTGACGATGAGCAGTGGTCTCGACTGCGACGACCGTGATCGAAAGACCAAAGGACAGGAAGACCGCATGTATCGTCGTCGGGATTGGGTTCGCTACTTCCTGGAGCTCGGCGTGGTGCATCCTCCGGGCGAGGTCGGCCGCTACTGCACCGGCGGTGTCGTCGCCCTCGGCCGGGTGATCGCCGAGGCCAGCGGGCTGGCGATTCCCGAGTTTGCCCGGCAGCATCTCTTCGGCCCGCTCGGGTTCCGCGGTGAACGCTGGAGCCGATTCGATCGCGATCGACAGACGGATACCGGCGGCCATCTCTACCTGCGCCCTCGGGACATGGCGAAGATCGGCCAACTCGTGCTGCAGGCGGGCCAGTGGAACGGGTCCCAGTTGGTCCCCGCCGCTTGGATCGAGCGCGCGACGCAGGAGCACATCCGGCTCGATGGCGGCCGCCCTTATGGCTATCTCTGGTGGTTCGCCGGCCTACAGGTCGGGGCGCGACAGCACAAGGTGATCTTTGCCAGTGGCAACGGCGGTCAGCTGATCTATATCGTTCCGGATCTCGAGCTTGTGGTGGTCTTCACGGGCGGCAACTACAACTCACCGAAAGCGCGACTGCCTTTCGAACTTCTCGGTAAGTACGTGGTACCTGCGGTTCTAGAATGACCGAGCTTCAGACCGACGAGTCACTGCTTGACGGCCGCACTCAGAAAGCCAACTTTGAGGCGACCGACAGGCGAGCGATATGCTCCGTGCATGGACCGCGAGCGCTACCGCATCCGTGATCTCGCCGTCGATGTCGGCGCCGCATCCGTGACGCGCGACGGCGAGAGCTTGCACTTGCCGCGCCTATCCTTCGATCTGCTTGTCGCCCTCGCCCGCCGGGCGCCCGATGTCGTGTCGACGGACGAGCTGATCACCGAGGTGTGGCAAGGCACAGCGGTTTCCGACGAATCCTTGACCCAACGCGTCGCGCTGCTGCGCCGAGCCCTCGGCGATGACGCCAAGAATCCGCTCTACGTGCGCTCCGTCCGCGGTCGCGGTTACCAACTCGTGCCCGAGGTACGAACCGAGCGGCCAACAGGCGCCGAACCGTCCATTCGATCTCCGCGGCGTTGGGCGGGGGTGGCAGCGGCGGCTCTCTTGGCCGTTGGCATCGCGAGTTGGGCCTTTAACAACCAGCGTCGACCGGCGAGCAAGACTGGCAGCGAGGCCCTGGTGACCCGTCGGCCCGATGTGGCGGACCTTCTGGAACGAGCCGAAGCCTACCTGGGCCGGCAGCAAGAGAGCGACAACGAATTGGCCGTCGAGTTGCTCGAAAAGGCACTCACCCTGGAGCCCGATCATCCCGACGTCCTCGCCGCACTCAGCCTTGCCCTCTCTCATCAGGTCACCAAGTTCAATCGCCCTGAAGAGATCGCCAAGCGCGCGACCCTTCTGGCCCAACAAGCCATCGAGCAGGCGCCGGGGCACGCGCGCGCGCACCAGGCTTTGGGGCTCGCCCTCGACAGCCAGGGACGCATCGCGCCGGCCCTCGAGTCCTACCGGCGGGCCCATGACCTGGACGCCGACCGCACCGACGCCCTGGCCAGCGCCGCCAACCTGCTGCAAGTCGGTGGTCACCTGGCAGAGGCCCTGGAGGCCAACCTCCAAGTACTGCGCAGCGGTGACGAGCCGCCCTACCTGGAGGTGCAGATCGGCGCCACCCTTGCGCTCCTCGACTTCGAAGAGACGGCGATCATTTGGCTCGATCGCGCCCGCGAGCTGCGCCCGAGTAACGTCTTCGCCGCCTTGGCGCGCGCCTACCTGGAGCTATCCCATGGCCGGCTGGATGAGGCTGACCGCTTGGCGACCGCTGCCCTGGAACGCGGCATCCGCCGAGCGGAGCTGTGGCTCGTTCGCGGTGACGTGGCCTGGTTACAGGGTGACCTGGACAAGGCCCGCGAGGCGTTTGGCGAAGCGAAGGCGATTCAGCCGAATTCGGGGCGCGTCCGAACGCGTCTCTATCTTTTGGACATCACGCCGAACAAGCCGTCGCACGATCAGCAGGTCGACGAGGTCCGCCGCCGGATCGCGGCGCTCCGCAAGGTTCGCGCCGCCGGAAACGTGTGGCCGAACTCCGCCATCGGTGAGGCAGCCTTGAACGCGGCCTGCGAACAGTGGGACGAAGCCTTGCAAGCCCTGGACGTCGCCATCGAGCTCGGCTTTCGCGACGCCGGCCTCTTGGTCCATGATCCGGCACTCGCTCGCCTACAAAGGAATCCCGCCTTCCAGCAGCGACTCGAACACATCCGGCGGCTCGTCGAGGCCGAGCGCCGGACCGTCCTTGCGGCGGAGTGGCTACCGCCGACCTTTCTCGCCCCCCGGACCTAGAGCAGACCGTGGTGAAAGTCAGCCGCAGGCGAGAGCGAGAGATTTTTCGTCAGATCAAGGCGCAGAACCACAGACATACTGGAGTATTTCGCGGATTCTGCAACACAGAGATGGCGGAGAAGATCCGCTCGCAGCGCGGCTCGACTTTTGCCACGGGCTGCTAGTGCAAGTCGGCAGATTCTCCGAGTGTTTCGCGTACTTGGTAAGGCTGAGATATCGGCAAAGAGCCGCTCGCAGCGGGACGCGCCACTTGCCGCGGCCTGCTATCGGGCACAGACGCCAAAAGATAGTCTGTCAGCACCCGCTCCGATTGCTCATGCATGCCGCGCGAGTTGTAGAAGGTACTGGTGATCACCGCCACCAACCGCGCCGACGGCACCACCATCACCTTGTTGCCGCCGTTGCCGGACATGAAAAAAGTCGGAAACGTCCGCTCGCCGGCCGTGTAGTCTCGCCGCCACCACAGATAGCCATAGTGGTTAGCGCCGCCGGCATGGACGTGGGTTGCCGTCGACGTCTCGACCCATGCCTTTGAAATCACTTGCTGCCCATCCCACGCACCATCTTGCAGGTAGAGCAGGCCGAGCTTGAGGAAGTCCCGGCTGGTCATGCGGGCGCCACCGCCGGTCTGCGCCAAGCCCAAAGGTGAGAACGGCCAACGCACTTCTTCGATGCCCAGGGGCTCGAACAGAGCCTCACGGGCGAAGTCTTCGACCTGCTGACCTGTCGCTTTTTCGAGCACCGCTCCCAGAGTGGTGGTACCGGCCGTGCAATAGGAGAACGTTCGACCGTAGGGCGACTTGTCCGGCGGCGTCACCCACGGAGGGAACCCCTTGATCGGCAGGTCGAGGAAGAAACCCACCCAATCCTCGATCAGGTACATACGCTCTTCATTGCCCCTGGAGTATCGGTTGTTGTCGTCGCACTCGAGGAGCGAGCTCATGGTCAGCAGATCTTCGACGGTGATGGCCTGCTTGCGCAGGTCGGGATGGGCCACCGAATGCTCCGGGAAGAAATCGAAGACCTTGGCCTCGACACCCGTCAGTAGGCCCCGGTCAATCGCGAGTCCGACCAGCATGCTGGTGACAGTCTTGGTCACCGAGCGCACGTCGTGGAAGGTCTCGGCGTTGGCGCTCTCGAAGTAGCGCTCGAAAACCAGCTTGCCATCCACGGCGAGAAGCACGCTGGTGAGGCGTTTGAAGTCATCGCCCTCGGCGGCGGCGGCGAGCCGCTGGAGCAGGTCGACGTCGAGGCCCGCCTCGGCTGGGGAAGCCACGGCGAGACCGTCGGCGACTTGGGCCGGCGCGGTCAGGCCTTGAGACGCATTAGCAGGGAAGATCAGGGCAACAAAGGCAACAAGGAAAGCAAAGCTCAGCAGAGCCTTGGACAGCTTGGGGATCGTCAGCATCATGTTCTCCGTGGGTCGGGTTCAGACATTGCGAGGGTCATGCCTAATGCATGACGGTGTTATGCCGAACCCGGTCTCCGGAGACCTTGAAGACAGGCTGATTCGTGTCTAAAGGTTTGGTGAAGCTGTTATTTTCTCGGCCCATTGGGCAGGCCAGGCACTCTGAGCCTCACCAAGAGCCACCGTGCCAGGAACCTAGAACCTCCGTCCAGGAACCGAGAACTCAGTGCCAGGAAACCTAGACCTGCCGCTCAGGGCGCAGGGTACAACGTCGGCGCTCCCGGTCCGACCGGCAGGCCCAACGCGAAGACCCAGATGTAGAACAGCGTGATCCAGCCGATCAGGAAGGCGATCGAGTAGGGCAGCATCGTCGCCACCATGGTGCCGAGCCCGAGGTCCTTCTTGTAGCGCGTGGCGACGGCGAGGATGAGACCGAAGTAGCTCATCATCGGCGTGATGATGTTGGTCGACGAATCGCCGATCCGGTAGGCCGCCTGGATGACTTCCGGGCTGTACCCCACGGTCATCAACATCGGAACGAAGATCGGCGCTGTTACCGCCCACTGAGCGCTGGCTGAGCCGAGCATGAGGTTGACGAAGCAGCACATCAAGATGAAGGGCAGGAAGACGCCGGCGTTGTCGAGATTCATCGCGACGAGGGCCTCGGCGCCGAGCACGGCGAGAATCTGCCCCAGGCCGGAGTACTTGAAGAACGAAACGAACTGTGCGGCGAAGAACACCAACACGATGTAGAGGCCCATGCTGCGCATCGCGCCCGCCATGGCGTCGATGATGTCGCGGTCGTTGCGCATCGAGCCGACCACCCGACCGTAGATGAACCCGGGGACCACGAAGAACACAACGATCAGGGGTACGACGCTGCGCAGCAGCGGGCGAAAGGCTTCGGGGCCGGTCGCCGTCAGGTCTGGGTTGCGCAGCACGCCCCAGCCGGGAAGCCAGCTGAACAGGCCCGATCCCGGCAAA
>JBCCGX010000731.1:0-5327 GCA_039029035.1 Acidobacteriota bacterium
AATGGTGGAGCCGAAGGGAATCGAACCCTCGACCTCTTGAATGCCATTCAAGCGCTCTCCCGACTGAGCTACGGCCCCACGGATCGGGACCACGGACTGTATCGATCCGGGCCGCAGCTGTCAATCGAGACGATGGGCGTTTTGTCGGTTCGCGCGCTATAGTTGTGGCCGCCCTGAGGATGCACTGCGGAATCTCTGACCGTTCCTGTCCCGAAAGAGGATTGGCCCATGAGTGAGACGACACCGGAATCAACCCCTTCGGAAGCTGCGGAGGCGACGGAGAACGCCGTGCCGGGGGGGCAGGATCGGATGACCCGCGTAGGCTTCGGAATCGTCGTAGCGCTTGCTCTGGTGGCGGTTTTCTGGCCCAAGAGCGAGGAGCGGATCAACTTCCAGGCCTTCACGCGTTCGCGCGCCGGGCAGGCGGCGCCGGTGGGGATGTTGGTCGACAGCGGTGGGCGACCGATCCCTATCGGGACGAGAATGGCGCCGGTGACGTTGGTGCACTTCTGGGCCACCTGGTGTCCGCCGTGTATCACGGAGATCCCGTCGATCCTGCGCCTCGCCGACGAGCATGCCAACGACCATAATTTCTCGCTCTTGATGATCGCGGTGGCGGACGATATCGAGAAGGCCAGGACTTTCCTTGGGCACCGCTTCACCGAGTCGTTGTATGACCACGACTGGAAGCTGACCCACAGCTACGGCACCGAGAAAGTGCCCGAGACCCACCTCGTGGTGCAAGGCAAGATCGTCGAGAGTTTTATCGGTGCGACGAATTGGGATCAACCGGAGATTCGCCAGCGCATCACAGATGCTCTGGTTGCTGCACAGGCCGATCCGAGTTAGACGTCAGCTCAGAAGTGGAAAGCCAGGCCGGCGTGCCCCATGACAAAAAATTGGGCGTAGTCCAGGTCGGCATAGTGGCCGGAGATCTCCAGCAGGAAGCTCCAGCGGTCGTTGATCCGGAAGTCGCCAGTGGTGCCGATGTTCAAGCCAAGGCCGGTGTCGTCTTCGAAGATCCCCTGGCCGTCGACCGCGTAGTAGCCGAGGCCGAAGTAGAGGCCGGATAAATAGCTGCCTTCCGACAGGCGGTATTCGCCCACCGCCGTGGCATAGGTCAGCTCGCTTTCGACCGGACCGACGAAGAAGCCGATGTTGTCGATCTCGACATCGACTTGTCCGACGCGGACTCCGAAGTAGGTCCCGCGACGCACTTCCATGTTGAATAGAAGCTGCAGGCCGAAATCGAACTCGTCTTCGCGCAGAAAGATATCGGGCGTCGTCGCGCTACTGGGCTCGGAGGCGAAGGTGCCGGCGAACCCGCCCATGAAACCGACGGCGTAGCGGTAGTTGGTCTGCGCCGAGCTGGTGCCGGGCAGGAGCAAACAGGCCAGGATCACCAGGGCCGACAAATACAGAGGACGTTGCCGCAAGAGCTTCTCCTTCGAGGGGGGCGTGCACGGGCTGTGCGAGTTGCCGTTGAGGTCCTCCCGCCAGGGTCTCGTAGGCGGGGACGCAGAAAAGTTTGGGTAGTTTGGCAGATTTCAGACTCGAAATCCGTCTGATGCGGGATAGAAGCTCGTCGAATTCACGGCGGCTTCCGGCCAGGAGCTTCTACTTTGTACGCATCCGAGTCCGAGAACGTCACACATCATTTGCTCAGACAGGTGCTCTACTTCTTCTTGCCGGCGCCCTGCCTCTCGTGCAGCGCTCCGATTCTCGCGCCCAAGGAGACGATGGGGCTGTGTTCGAGCTGTCGGGAGCTGTTGACTCGCTGGTCAGCGAACGGCTGTGCGATCTGTGGCCAGATCATCGAAGGCGCTGAGCCACCGGACGGCTACCGCTGTGGCGCCTGCCGGCGCTCGCCCCCGCCTTTCGAACGCACATTGAGTGCCTGGACCTACCGGCCGCCGATCGACGTGGTGCTCACTGGCCTCAAATTCGGTCATCTCGACTACCTCGGAGCCCATCTTGGTCGCAGGCTTGCAGAGCTCTTTGGTGACCGCCTGAGGCGCTGCGACGTCGTCGTACCGATTCCCCTACACTGGAGCCGTTACGTGCGACGGGGTTACAACCAGGCCATGTCGATCGCGCGCCCTTTGGGCAGTGCGTTGGGGCTGCCCGTTTGCAACGCCTTGCGGCGCACTCGACCCACTCCGGCGCAGAGTCGCCTGCCCAGAGCCGAACGGCAACAGAACATGGTCGACGCATTCACCGCTCGCCGGCCACCGCCATGGCGAGCGCAGCCATGGCGAGGTCGTCACATTGTGCTGGTCGATGACGTGTTGACGACAGGGACCACGATCACTGCCGCCGCTGCGGGCCTGATGCGCTCCGGTGCCGAAGCCGTGACCGTGCTCACGGCGGCTCGAACTCCGGAGTCGTGATTCTGGCTGTGACTGACGGCTGCGACGATCGGTTACGAGGGCGACTCTTGCCCGTTAGTAGCCGGCAACTGCTCACCAGATGAGCAGTTTGGCTTGGGCAGAGTGACATACGCTATGGGCACTAACCCAGCTTGTCGCCGTCGCAGACTCCGTTTGTCGTGCTTCGATTGGACGTTCCAACCGGTCGTTTGAGCCGCGCCGAGCTTTGATCGAGACCACAAAGCCAAGACAGCAAGGCCCAGGAGCGATTGGTCCCCGAAATAACGCGACTCGTGAACCTGGATTAGCGGATCAACGTACAGTTCTCTATAGTAAGACTGACAGACCCGGTAACCGGATCAACATCGACTCTATGAACTCTTTCGAGATCGTCAGACAGCGAACCGCGATCTTCGTCGCCTGCAGCGCGATGATGGCTCAAGGGGTCCTGGCGGCAGGTCAGGCCAACCCCCAGAGCGACGTCATCCGTGCCTCAGTGACTCCCGCCGAAGCGTCGATTGCGGCGGTCGAGACGGGCGAGAGTGCGGCCGCTGCTGCGGTTGAGGGTACCGTGATCGCGCAAGCTCGGCCGCTCGCCAAGGCGACGGTCTACGCTTACGAAGTGGCGACCTACGCGCTGAAGAAGGTGTCGACAGATCAGGCGGGGCGCTTCTTGTTCCGGTCACTGCCTGCTGGCATGTACAAGGTCATTGCCTTCAAGGAGGGCTTCGCGCCGACCATGGAGCTGCTGATGCACCGGCGCGACCAGGATCGTCAGTACCTCGAGATCGTCATGCGCGACGAAAAGGTGGGTGACACGCGTCAGGCCGAAGACTACTGGTCGGTCAGGAGCCGTGTGCCGACGGATGTTCTGCGTGAAATCCAGTCCCTCTTGCAGCGCCAGGAGAACGAGCGCCTTAAAGGCGCAGCACGGATCGCCGGTCTCTCACAGTTCGAAGGTGAGATGCTGGCCGATGGCGGCCAGCTCGCGCTGGCCCACGGCGAAGCACTCTTGACCGGTGCCCAAGTCGATCTACAGGGTGTGGTCGGTGAGATGCAGCTCGGTTTCAACGGGACCTATCGGTTGCTGGAGCCAGCCGCGGTACTCGGCTACGGCAGCATGCCGGATGCGGAGCAGCGGTCGATGGCGTTCTCACTCGAGAATACCGGTAGCTCCAAGCTCAGCTTCGCCTATTCCAGTGGTCAGCTGGCCACGGTGCACGACGGCCGGATGACGCCGGTCGAGATGGAACACGGGCAGGTGCAGTGGTCTGGCCAGGTCGGCCAGAGTGGCCGCTCCCAGGTGGTTGCTCAGTACACCGACGAAGCGAATTATCACCGCGGAGGCTGGGTCGATCCGATCGACATTCCGGAGGCCTCGCGAACGCTGAATTTCGAAGGTTCCTACAGCACCGATCTGACGAAGAGGACCTCTCTTCAAACGGGCGCGAGCTTCCGTCAGCGAGTCGGGGAGAATCCCTATTTCGCCAGCCTGACCGGGGCGCCTTTGACGGGCGCGGAACCGTTGGTCGACGAACGGCTCGGGGTTTTCGGGCTTGCCGGATCGAAGATCCGCCCCGGAGTGATGGTCGAGTATGGACTCTACTCCTCGGTGCAGGACGGCAGCCTGTCCCTGATGCCGCATGGCGGGATCGTGGTGAATCTGGGATCTGACTGGCAGGCTCGGGGCTCGTTTGCTCGCCGCCTGGACAGCCAGGATCCGACCACCTATCGCGGATTCAGCTCCAGCGCCTATAGCGACACGTCGACTTGCCGCGAAGCCGGAGAAGCCTGCTACGAGGTGTACTTCAGCCGCGGTGGTGAGCCGGATGATTCGATCTCCATCGGCGCGGTGCACCGAGAGTATGCTGAGACATTGCGGCTGTACTTCAGCCCCGATTTCTTCAATCGTCTCGAGAGCCTCTTCGTCGTCCAGGGTGACGAGCTGCCCGAGCTTCAGTTCAGCATGGTTCGACGCATCGCACCGAAGGTGCTGGCGAAGTTGGAGTCCAACATCGCATCCGGCGGTGGCGGTATCTTCTACGCCACCGACGATCTGCCCTACGAGAACGAGGTCCGCTACCTCGTGACGTCGCTCGACACGCAGTTCCAGAATACCTCGACCGGTGTGTTCGTGGCCTTCCATCATCTGGAGCAGGCGCTGAATCCCGCATCGGACCAGGTCAGCGGATCGCTCAACGAGGTCGAGATGCAGCGTCTGCAATTGATGCTCACCCAGGATCTCGACATCCTGGCGGACTTCGCGTCCAATTGGGCGGTGCGGTTCAATGTCGAGCTCAGCCGCGGTGCGACGCCCTACACCTTGGCCACCGACGACGAGCTGCGCAAGAAGCTCACGGGCGGGATCTCGGTCAGCTTCTGAGAAGCGGTCGGACGAACCCTTTCCCGGCTGTAAACGCCGCCCTGCCCAGCATCGCCGGGCCCCAGCTTTGGCCGAAAGAGATCCGGCTGTGGCCGGAGAGGTCTGGAGGTCGCCGGAGAGAACCCGGGTGGCTCGATGGCATCGTCACGAGGTGGCGGCGCCACAGATGGGCGAGGTTGTCAAGACAGAATGGCGCAGGATGGTGCGGTGCCATCTCGTCGTAGGGCTCAGGCATTTGAATCCAGAGGCTCGGATCAAATCCAATATTCTGAAGCAAATTCGGAAAGATGGGCCAGAGATCGCTGATTTACGGGGATTCAAATTTCTGACGGATGGCACAGAAACTGCTTATCTGTAGGAAGTTAGCCATGCGCATGTCAGAACGTCATCGCCACCTCTTCTTTCTAGCTGGCGCGTTGTTGCTCGCGACCCTAGTCGCGGCGTTGGGCGGTACGAGCTTCCAGCGTAATGTGGCATCGTTTCAGCCGATCGGATTCGAGGCCGAGCGCCAGCAAAACGTCTGGCGTGTGACGGCTGTCGCCGACCCTGAGACCGGCATCCAGCCGGGCGACGAG
>JBCCGX010000732.1:0-5323 GCA_039029035.1 Acidobacteriota bacterium
CTCGAGCAGATCAGTGACCTGACGACGAGTGTAGCGACGGGCTTGGTGCACGCTCTCGTCATGCGCACCCCGCAGACGCTCGAAGGCTGAAAGCTGCAAGACGAAGAGACCGCCGGGTCGCAGGACTCGCTGGATCTCGCACACCGCGGCGTAGTCCGAAGGAATCGACCGATGGGAGAGGACGTCGACCGAGACAACAGCGTCGAAGGACGCTTCGCCGAAAGGCATTCGGTCGACTCGCCCGCCCGCCAAGCGATCCAGACCGCGAGTCTTGCTATAGCTCAGCGCTAGGCTCGAAAAGTCGAGCCCATAGACCGAGTGTCGATCCCGCAGAGCCGCCAGCAGCCCGCCGGTGCCACAGCCAGCATCGAGCATCGCGAGTCGCCGGCCGTCACCGAACTTTGCCAGCATCTCGGCCACCGCGCGACGCAGCGTGCGGTGCCACCAATGCTGCTCTTCGACCTGCGCCAGGAGATGGTATTGAATGGCCTGCATCGGCCGATGCTCACAGCGTCGCCAGGACTTCGCCCAGCGCTTCGCAGACGCGCTCCTGGTCATCGTCGCCCAGGGCGGGGAACATCGGCAGCGAGAAGATCTCCTTCGCTGCGCGCTCGGTGTGCGGCAAGTCACCCTCGACGTAACCCAGCTCGCGGTAGCCCGTCATGGTGTGGATCGGCCAGGGGTAGCTGATGTTGAGGAAGATCTCGCGCTCGCGCAGGCGTTCCAGGATCTCGTCGCGGGCCGGATGGCGGACGACATAGAGATAGTAGGCGTGTCGGTTGTGCGGAGCGGTCGCCGGCAACGTGAGTCCGCCACTCTCAGACAGTGGTGCCCCAGACATTGGTGCCCCAGACAGTGGTGCCCCAGACAGTGGTGCCAACAGCCGATCGTAGCGCGCCGCCAACTCGCGCCGCCGCTCGATGTAGCTCTCCAAGTGGTCGAGCTTGGTCAGCAGGATGGCGGCGTGCAACTCGTCCAGGCGAGAGTTGTAGCCGTGCTCGATCGAGTAGTAGCGGTCCTCCATGCCGTAGAAGCGCAGGCGCCTGAGGCGGGCCGCGAGCGCCTCCTCAGCCGTGGCGATCAGCCCACCGTCGCCATAGCCACCCAGGATCTTGGTGGGGTAGAAGGAGAAAGCGCTGAGGTCGGACATCGACCCTGCCCGACGACCCCGGTACTCCGCCCCGTGGGCCTGGGCGCAATCTTCGACGATTTTCACCTCGGTGCCGGCGAGGGCCTCGGCCAGCTGATCCATGTCGACACATTGACCGAAGAGATGCACCGGGACGACGCACTTGGTCCGCTCGTTGATCTCACCGGCCACCTGCGAGACATCCATCAAATAAGTGGCCGGATCGATGTCGACGAAACGCGTCCGAGCGCCCGTTGCAGCGATCGCCGCCACCGTCGGCACGGCGGTGTTGGAGACTGTGATCACCTCGTCGCCAGCGCCGACGCCCAAGGCTTTGAAAGCCAAGAAGAGAGCATCGGTGCCGCTGTTGACGCCGACGCCATGCTCGACACCACAGTAGGCGGCGAAGCGGCGCTCGAAGGTCTCGACCTGCTGCCCGAGGATCAACCGGCCGGAGCGCAGCACCGTATCGATCGCGGCGTCGATCGCACCGCGCTCGGCTTCCAGCTCATCCAGATAACCCCATACGTGAATCGGTGGCATCAACTCTCCTCGATGGCTTGGACAGCCTTCTTGGTGGCTCGACCCCTCTGGGTCGCTCGGCGCAGCGTCGCTCGACGCAGTGCGTCCAAAGCGGCCGCGTCGTCGCGCAAAGCCTGGTGCAACTCGGCCACATCGCCCGACCTGCTGCGCCGCAGCACATCATCCATAAACAGAGCGAAGCTATCCGCCGGACCCGCTTCGACGCAGGCCGCCTCGTTGTGCCGCCGAACCCGCAGCTCGCCGGCCATATTCGACGGGGTGGAGAACACCCGTGACAGATGGATCGAGACGCCAGGCCCCAGCAAGACGACCTCGTTGCAGTATTCCGTATCGAATCCGAAATGCCCGGTCACGGTGCGGCCATCCGGATAGGTGGCGAGCAGGCTGAAGGCCGTGTCGACGTTGTCGTCGCCGCCACGCGAAGTGATCGCTCCCTGGATCTCGGTCGGACGTGACCCGAAGAAGACCCGGCCAAGGGATACGGCGTAGGGACCGAGATCCCACAGCGCACCCCCGCCGAGGCCCGCTCGATAGCGAAAGTTGTCCGGCGCCAGCGGCGGCATGGAGAAAACCGCCGAGATGCGCCGCGGCGCCGAGTCCGCGTCGGCGAAGACCTGCCGGCACAAGGCGATCTGTGGGTGCGCTGCGTAGACCGTCGCCTCAGCCAGACAGAGACCACGCTTCTCAGCCAGGGTGATCAGCCGTTCGGCCTCGTCGAGATGGGTGAAAGAAGGCTTGTCGACAATGACATGGCGACCGCTACGCAGCGCCTTCTCGGCCCATTCCGCATGCTCGCTATTGACCGTCGAGACGTAGACGACCTCGGCACGGCTGGCGTCGAGAGCCTGCTGAAAATCGGCGAAGCAATCCTCGACCCTGGCACTGCGATGCTCCGGCGGCGGCGCACCGCGACGACTGGCGATATCGATCCCATCGATGGCGGCGAGCGATTCGAGAGCCGGCAGCACCCGGCGCTGGACGATACGCGAGAATCCCAGGCACAGAACCTTCATCGGGCCCTCTCGGCCGGGCTTTTGCCGGTTGGCGCGCCTTGATCAACCCTCGCCGCTACCGGCCCCGTACCCACGATGGCAGCCAGGTCGACGGGCGGCTTCCAGCCCGGCCGGCGGCCGATGACCTTCTGGCCCATGACCAGAGCGGTTTGGACAAGAAGCTGGAGATCGTAGATCCAGCTCCGGTGTTGCAAGTAGTACAGGTCGCCGGCCATCTTCTGCGCCAAGAGAAACCGAGTGTAGAACTCGTCCGGCCCCATGCCATCGGGAGGCCGCAGGTGCTCTTGAAAGACATAGTAATAGAGTGTGCCAGTACAGGTGAGACCCGGACGGACCGTGAAGACCTCACGATACTCGGCGGTGAAGTGCTCCTCGACGATGCTGACAGACTCGGGCCGTGGGCCGACCAGGGACATCTCGCCGCGCAAAATATTCCATAGCTGAGGCACCTCGTCGAGCTTGGTCCGTCGAAGGAAGCGACCGAACGCAGTAATCCGCGCATCGCCGCCAACGGTCACGGCGCCATGGCGGTCAGCGTCCTGCACCATAGTGCGCAGCTTCAGGACCTCGAAAGGTGCGCCCCCCACACCGGAGCGTCGAGCGCGATAGAGCACCGGCCCAGGCGAAGTCAGCTTGACGCCTAGCGCCGTGAGCAACAAGACCGGCGCCATAAGAAGCAGTCCGGAAACTGCCACCAAGACATCGAAACATCGCTTGGCAGGATCGAAGGCCGGTGCGGCTTGACGGGCTTTCATGCGCTTGCTGCAGGTGGCCCGCGGTCGGCGGGGGCCGGCTCGAGTGTGTTAAGGTGGCGCCCCCGGCGAACTCCCGCCACTTCCTATCTTCGACAAACGGCTGCGGATTGTAGCAGAGCTGGCCCCACCTCGGCTCCCTACTCATAGCGCCAGCCGCCGAGACTCGAGACCGCGAAAGGAATATTGATGCCTGACCATCTCATTGCGCCTCATGGCGGCGAGCTCGTTCAGCTGATCGTCTCGGACGATCGGCGTGAAGAGCTCCGCCAGGAGTCCGTCAACTGGCCTTCTTGGGATCTGACCGACCGACAGCTCTTCGATCTCGAGCTCATTCTCAACGGCGGCTTCTCTCCTCTCCGGGGTTTCATGGGCCGCAAGGACTACGAGTCGGTCTGTGAGACGATGCGTCTCACAGATGGCACCCTCTGGCCTCTGCCGGTCACCCTCGATATCGACGAAAAGATCGCTGAATCGCTCGAGGAGGGATCGAGGCTCGCATTGCGCGATCCCCAGGGCGTGATGCTGGCGGTGCTCACCGTCGGCGATGTGTGGCGGATCGACCGCGAGCACCAGGCCAAGACCGTTTTCGGATCGACCGATCGCACCCATCCGGCGGTCCGACATCTCTATTCGCGTGACAACACCTATGCCGTCGGTGGGACTCTGGAAGGCCTACAGCTGCCGCAGCACTACGATTTCGTCGACCTGCGCCACACGCCGGCGCGCCTGCGCAAATCATTCGCCCGCCTCGGCTGGCGCAAGGTGGTCGCCTTCCAAACGCGTAATCCCATGCACTTGGCGCATATCGAGATGTCGCTCAAGGCGTCGCGCGAGCTGGAGGCGAATCTGCTCATCCACCCGGCGGTCGGCCCCACCAAGCCCGGTGATGTCGATCACTACACCCGGGTGCGCTGCTACCAGGCGATCCTGCCGCGCTACCCGCTGCATACCGCCCAGCTGTCGCTCCTGCCTCTCGCCATGCGCATGGCCGGGCCACGCGAAGCCCTGTTGCACGCCATCATCCGCAAGAACTACGGCTGCACCCATTTCATTGTCGGTCGTGACCACGCCGGCCCCGGCAACGACTCGAGCGGCGAGCCCTTCTACGGCCCTTACGACGCCCAGGACTTGATGCGCGAGCACGAGGAAGAGCTCGGTATCCGCATGGTGCCCTTCAAGCTGATGGTCTACGCTGAGCAGCGCGGCGGCTATGTGCCGGCGGACGACCTGCCGGAAGGCGAGCGCACCCTGTCCCTCTCTGGCACCGAGCTACGCGCCCGGCTCTCCGACGGTCGGCCGATCCCGGAATGGTTCACCCTGCCGGAGGTGGTCACCGAGCTGCGCCGCACCCACCCGCCGCGGCACAAGAGCGGTTTCACGGTGTTCTTCTCCGGGCTCTCCGGCGCCGGCAAGTCGACCATCGCCAACGTCTTGATGGTCAAGCTGCTCGAGCTCGGCGGCCGCCCGGTCACCTTGCTCGATGGCGACATCGTGCGCAAGAACCTCTCGTCCGAGCTCGGTTTCTCACGTGAGCACCGGGATCTCAACATCCGCCGCATCGGTTTCGTCGCCTCGGAGATCACCAAGAATGGTGGCATCGCCATCTGTGCCCCGATCGCGCCCTACGCTCGGATGCGCGACGAGGTACGCGAGATGATCAGTGCCGGTGGCGGCTTCATCCTGGTGCACGTCTCGACCCCGCTCGAGGTCTGCGAGCAGCGCGATCGCAAGGGACTCTATGCCAAGGCCCGGGCCGGCAAGATCGACAAGTTCACCGGCATCTCCGACCCCTACGAAGAACCGACCGACGCCGAGGTCAACCTGCCGACCACCGACATGACGCCCGAAGAGGCGGCGCAGCAGATCGTGCTCCATCTCGAGCA
>JBCCGX010000733.1:0-5322 GCA_039029035.1 Acidobacteriota bacterium
GAGCCGTTTCGAGAGCCTCGTCGGCGCCGAAGCGACTCGCTTCGTCCTCGCCGTCGGACAGCAGCAACAGGGCTTTCTGGCCCTTGACGCCGAAGAAGTACTGCGCCGCGAAGACCAGACTGTCGTAGAGTGCCGTGCCACCTTCTGCGCGCAGCGTTTCGAGGGCGCTGCGAATTGTTGCGGGTTCGTGGGTGAAGGGCGTCACCACGCGCTGACGATCGTTGAAGACGATCAAGGCCAGCCGATCCCGAGGCCGAAGGGTCTGCTCGGCGAAGGTGCGCGCAGCAGCAGCGACCGCTTCCAGGTGGTCCATCATCGAAGAGGAGACGTCGAGCAGCAGACTGGCGTGGATCGGTAGATCGTCGACCCACTCGACCCGGCGCAAGGTCTGTGGTTCACCGTCCTCGAGCAGGGTAAAAGTCTCGGGGGCGAGCTCCGCCACCGACCGCCCCTGGCGATCGTGGACCGCGACCGGAACCTCGACCAGACGAACTTCGACCTCGTCGAGAGGTATGGGTGAATTGACGAAGACCACGTCCTCGGTCGAGCTGCCGTCGTCGAGATAGGCGACGGCCCGCACGAAGGCCATGGCGTAGTCGCGTGGCAGCACGATGGGCTGAGCATAGGGCTCTTGATAGAGGGTGGCGACCCGGTGCTGATCGACGAAGATCTCGACGCGCTCGACCGCTCGACCCTCCGGCACTTGCAGATCGACGGCGACCGGGACGCTGCGGTAATAGGTCTTGGTCTGGCGTGGCTGGCTGAGCCGCAGGTGGAAGCGTTGGCCGCCGGGAGAGAGCAGCAGCTCATCGTCCGCCAGCTCTGCACCGGCGGCGTCGAAGCCCGCGACCCGCAGCAGATGGGGCATCGGGCTCTTGCCGAGGTCGATCTCGACACTGTAGGGCGGTTTACGCTTGCTGAGCAGCGGCCGATCGTCGAGGAAGAAGCGGACGTGATCGAACGCACCGGCAGCCAGGATCTCGAAACGAACCAGGCCGGCGAGCAACGCCTGCGGTGGTGGGACCAATCGCAAGCTGTGCTGCCCGGCGGCAGCGGCGGCATGCGCCTCTTGCAACAGTCGCCCGAGCTCCGAGTTCTGCGGCAAGATCGCGGCCTGGTCGACCCGGGGAACTTCGAGGTGCCGGTCGAGGTGAGCGAATCGACGACCGACGAGATCTTCGATCTTGAGTAGCAGGCGCACCGGTCCGGGGCGTAGGTAGCGTTGAAAAACGAGCGGCACCTTACCGGCGTCGTCATCGGCCGGTGATGAGATGGCGAAACGGTAGCGAAAGGTGTCGAAGAGCTCGCCATTGCGGACGAGCTCGCCGGTGAGGAGGAGCTCGAGCTCACCGGAGGCCGGTGGCGGCGTCAGCCGCAGGGCCGCGGCCGGGATGGTCGCGATGCCTTCGAGCACCGTCCGCTGTTGGTGGCGGCCGGGGAAGGCGACGTCGAGGTCGGCCGCGAGCATCGCGGCATCCGATGGCAGGGCGGTGCCGCGCGAGGCAAAGGTCGCTACCCATTCGGATGGGGGATCGTCCGGGCGCACGAGGAAGGCGTCCAGAGCCATGTCATAGTCTTGTTTACCGCGATAGGTGAGGCGGATTGTCTTCAGCTGCAGCTCGGGGTTGGTCTGCCCACACATCTCGCGGACCGCCAGCTCGATGGGGCGACTGCGCAAGGCCGGCTGCGACGGCTGGGACGGGACTCGGATGCGATAGGGGGTGTCCCGGTGTAGAGCGTAGAAGGTGATTGGGAAAACGTCGTCTTCGCTGATCTCGTAATACCACGTCTCGAGTTCCCGCAGCTTGTCGATGCAATAGGTGAACGGCTCGCCCTGCAGCAAGTAAACCTGGGCGCGTTCGTCGAGCAAGGTAGGGTAGCGGCTCTGGGCCCAAGCGGCGCGCTCTTCCCACTGGTCCCGTAGCTCGTTGAACGGGGTCAGGGGATCCGGGTCTCTCTCTTGCCAGAAGCGAGCGATGAAGGCGCGGCGACGGAAGTCTTCATCAATCTGCAGGAAGTAGGCGCGCTCTTGGTCGGTGATCAAAAGGTCGACGAGCTCGAGCCAGGCGACGGATTCCGGCGCGAGGGCTGATGCTGCGTCCTCGGGCGGGGCAGTTTCGGCGACCGACGTTGTGCAGAGGCTGGCCAGGGCAACGGCAGGGAGGATCGTTCGTAGGATCCGACCCTGCCCACCCACGGCGAACCTCAGCCGCCGAGCATGCGCAGGCGGGCTCGGGCGCGCGGCGCGACCCAGGCGCCGTCGTTGTGAAACAGCCGCGCACCGGGGAGGCCGGCGGCCTTCTCGAAGTGTTGTCGGGCGCCTTCGATGAAGCTCGGGCCGGCGGCGCTCAGGGCGATGCCGAGCAGGTAGTCGACCGTGGCCTGACCGACGCCGTGCGAGGTCTGGGGGGCTCGGATCGAGCGTAGCTTGCGGGCAGCTTCGGTCCATTCGTTGGCTCGCAGCAGGATCAACGCCTGGTCGAGCTCGACAATCCAGGCGGCGTCGGCCGGAGCTTTCTCCGCCAGCAGGACGAGCTCGGTGAAGGCGACTGCGTCGAGCAGATCGGCCCGCCGCGCCGCGAGAAGGTCGGGGCTGGATCCCAGTTTCAGCTTCAAGGTACGGGGTCCGCTGGGGGATTGGACTCCCAAATCGAGGGTCTCACCGATCTCGGCCGCGGCGATACGCTCGTCGAAGGCGGCGCGGTGGGTGACCGGCACCCCGGCAACGCCGACCACCAAGTCTCCCACGGCCAAACCAGCGAGCTCGGCAGGGCTCGCCGGTGTAACGTCGACAACCAGGGGATGAGGCTCGGCCTGGGTGTCGATCAGCAGGGCGCCGACCCAGGAGCGCTTGAGCCGAATCGTGCGATTGAACGACGCTTTGAGCCCAGCTAGAGCCTGTGGATCACCCAACGGCAGGCGGACGTGATCCGGTTCAGCCGGCCCGGGAGCGTGGGGCCAGATCCACAGGGTGGCGTGGGTGGCGACGAGATCGTTGGACGGCACCGCGACGACGTAGACCAGGCCGGGTAACTGCTCGTCCACCGCTTGCTGTACCCGTCGCCAATCGATCGACGAGCGCGAGCCGGCCGCCGCCTCGGCCTCCACGGCGCGCAGACTGGCGGCGGTCACGCCGGCGTCGGCCAGGACAGCAGGTGCCTGGGCGGAACGGTTGATGAGAGTCCATTTGCCCGAGTCGGTCAGCGCCAAGCGCAGCACCTGATCGAGATTGCGCGCGGTCTCCTCGTCGCCGCCGAGCACACCGAGAAACGCCAGACCGGGGCGCAGCTCGACGTTGATCTGCATCCGTTGACGATCGGCCAGCTGCAGCTGAGTGGAGAACATCTGCGACGACCGCGTCGCCACCGTGACATGGTATTGACCGGGTGCCAACGTGAGAGTCGGCCGCCGGGCCCCCGGATTGTCGGGACTGCGCAGCTTGCCGTCGACTCGAATCTCCGCCCCGGGAGGGAAGTTGTCGAAGGTCAGGCTGCCGCGCTCCTTTTCGAGCACGATCGGCGCTAGGGGATAGTCCAGCAGGTCACTGATCGACAGCTCGAGCCGCTCAGAGCGATAGCCCTCCTTGCGCACCTCGAGCGTGATCAGACCGAGCTCGATCCCTTCGATGATCTTCTCGTCGGAGAATTCCTCCCGTCGATAGGTCGCGGCGACGCCTTGCGGCAGAGCCCCTTCGGGGGCAGTCCCTTCGGTCAGACCGTGCTCCGTGCCGTCGATCGACACCGCCGCTCCGGCCGGCCGGGTGAGTAACCGGACGACGGCGCTGGTGCGCTCCAAAGTGAGCTCGAGGGTGATCGACGCATCGGATTCGATCGCCAGGGGCCGGCTGATCGGCGCGTAGCCGGGCAACGTCACGTCGATCTGTCGCGGCCCGGCAAGCACCGCCACGGGGCCTGCCAGCGCGTCGACCTTGCGCCCATCGATGTGCACCTCGGCATCGACCGGCTCGAGAACGAAATTGATCTCACCGAGCAACCGGCGACGCAAGGCATCGAACTGTGCCACCAGCTTGGGCGACGCCTGGGAGCGGTCGAGATCGGCTTCGGGATGCAGCTCCAGCATGCGTGCGAGGCCTTGCTCGGCCAACTCGACCTCGCCAAAGTTGAATTGCAGACGCGCACGGTAGGCTAGGCTGCGGGTCAGGAGATCGCGCAGGGAATCGTCCAGCTGACCGGCCGCGGCGCGCGGCTCGAGCAGGTCGACGACGCGGCCAAAGATGGGTAAGGAGGCGTCCTGATCGACCGAGGCGAAGAGTGATTCGGCTTCTTCGAAGGTGGCCCGCAGCGCCTCCTCGTCGAGTGGTGGGAAGGTCTGCGGCAGGGCCTCGATGCTGGTGTCGTCGAGATCTTCCTCGACGATCTGGCCGCCGGCGAGTGGCGAGTCCTGAGCCCAGGCCGCGGTGCCCCCGAGTAGAGTCACAGCCAGGGTCGTCGCAAAGATTACAGCCAGAATCAGCGCCCATGTCCATGGACGGATGCCGAAGGTCGGTGTGGAGAGCCGAGGTGCCATGATTCCGGTCCCCTAGTCGAGCATGACGATGAACGGCAGCTTGGTGTCGGCGATGAACAGGCGCCCATTACCGTCCACGGCCAGGTCCACCGGGCTGCGCAGCTCGATCCCGCCTCCGAGGATCGGTCCCATCGCCGCGCGCTTGCGGCCGTTCGGATCGTACATCTCGATCGTGCCGTTGCCCTGGTCCAAGACGTAGAGGTTGCCCAAGGGGTCGATGTCGAGCGCCGCGGGGCGCCGCCAGCTGCCGGAAATGACGGTGTCGGCTTGTCGTCGATCGACGCTCAGGCGCAAGACCTTCTTCGCTCGCCGATCGAGTCCGTAGATGCGCCCGAGTGCGTCCTGAGCAAGGTCCACCAATTCGGGTTTGGCGGTTGCCAACAGTTCCTGTCCCTGGCGTGGCGAGGTGAAGGCGAGCAGGCTTTTCCAGCCTTTGGCGATGACAAACCAGTCGCCGAACGGGCCGCGCTCAGCCGCCACGATCCCTTTCAAAGGATTCTCCTTGCCCGGGCGCGGCTCGAGGAAACGCGGTGACTCGTGGCCGCCGAAAGGCGCCACGATACGCAGCTCGGTGGGGACGTAGGACTGGCCAACGCTCCAGCCGGGCTTGACCGGATCGTCGAGCGCCGCGCGCTGAGCGACCTGTCCGTCGGTGCCGACCAGGGCCACCAGAGGTAGGCGAGGGTCGACGATGACCAGGCGTCCGTCCTCGGATGCGGCGACGCCGGCCGGCTGCTTGAGCTGTAGACCGGCCGCCGGATAGCGGCTGGTGGCTTGCCACGGCTCCAGGCCGGA
>JBCCGX010000734.1:0-5318 GCA_039029035.1 Acidobacteriota bacterium
GCTGCATCGATCTCTTCGAGCTCGAGCTTCAGGCCGGGCAGCTCGAGAGCCTCTGCCGGTGTGTTTTGCAGCACCAGCATCACTTGGAAGAGAGGAGCACGGCTGAGATCGCGCTCCGGCGCCAAAGCTTCGACCAACCTTTCGAACGGCAGGTGCTGGTGAGCGTAGGCGTCGAGCGCCACCGTCCGTGCCCGCGCCAGGAGCTCAGCAAAGCTGGGATCGCCGGGGGCTTCGAGGCGCAGCGCCAGGGTATTGACGAAGAAGCCGATCAGGCCTTCCGTTTCGACTTCGGTGCGGTTGGCGACCGGAGCGCCAATGACCATGTCTTGTTGGCCGCAGAGACGCGCCAGAAGGCCGTGGAGCGTTGCCAGCAGAGTCATGAAGAGGGTGCTGCTGGAGGCTGCTCCGAGTGTCCTCAGGCGGCCGGTCAGCTCGCGACCGAAGCGCATCGGACAGCGTCCGCCGCGGAATCCCTGGACAGCGGGTCGCGGGCGATCAATCGGCAGTTGCAAGGCTGCGGGAGCGTTCGCCAGCCGTGGTCGCCAGTGCTCGATCTCGGCCGCCAGCCGATCGTCGCTCAACCACTGCCGCTGCCAGCATGCGTAATCGATGTACTGAACGGGCAGCGGCGGTAGCGGCGACCGTGCGCCGCGACAGAAGGCTTGGTAGAGACTCCCGAGCTCACGCACCAGGACACCGATCGACCAACCGTCGGCAACGATGTGGTGCAGATTGACGAACAACAGATTCTCGAGCTCGCCCAGGCGAAGCAGGTGGAAGCGGGCCAACGGGTCGCGCGCGAGGTCGAAGGGCCGCAGGCTTTCTGCTGCCGCCAGGGTTGTCGCCAACGGTCGCCTTTGTTCCTCGGCCAGACCGCGCAAATCCACCGTCGCGAGCGCTGGCCCGATGGCTGACCGCAACTTCTGGACCGGTCGTCCGTTGTGGCTCGGAAAGACCGTTCGCAGCGCCTGGTGGCGGGTGACGACCTCGCCTAGGGCGCGCTCCAGAGCGGTTTCGTCGAGCGCGCCGGAGAGGCGGATCGCGGCTGGAACGTTGTAGGCGGGACTCGCCGGATCGAGCCGATGCAGCAGCCATAGGCGCTCTTGGGCGAAAGAGAGCAGCGAGTTGTCGTCGTGTTGTCGTGGCTCGAGTGCTGGAATCTCGCCAGCGGACTGGCCGGTGGCCTGCGCGACGGCGGTAGCGACATCCGCCAGGCTCGGCGCGGCGAAGAAATCGTGCAGGGAGATCTCGGCACCGGTCAGGTCGCGGATCCGGGCGAGCGCCCGAGCTGCCGCCAGGGAATGGCCGCCGATGGCGAAGAAGTCGTCATGAGCACCGACTTGTCGGCGGTCGAGAAGCTCCGCCCAAACCTCGGCCACCATCGCCTCGACCGGTGAACGGGGTGGCACGAAGTCCCTATCGCCTGTTGCGTTGTCGGCCGGTGGCCGCAGCGCCGCTCGATCGACCTTGCCACGATTCGTCAGCGGTAAGGCAGCGAGGGCAACGAAAGCCGTCGGCACCATGGACGCGGGTAGCGTGCGGCTCAGGAATTCGCGCAGCGTTTCGGCGTCGGGCACGCCGGCCCGCGCACCGACGACATACGCAACCAGCTGTCGACCACGGCGATGGGGTAGCTCGCGGCTCGTCACCACCGCATCCTGGAGATCCGGGTGGCGGACGAGCGTCGCTTCGATCTCTCCCAGCTCGATACGCTGGCCACGGATCTTGACTTGATGATCGAGGCGGCCGAGGAAATCGAGGCGGCCATCGGCCAGGCAACGCACCCGATCACCGGTGCGATAAAGCCGCTCACCCGGCGTCGTGTCGAGAGCATCAGGCACAAACTGCGCAGCCGTCAGGCCCGGTCGCGCCAGGTAGCCGCGCGCCAGTCCGATACCGCCGAGGATCAGCTCACCGGCCACGCCGATCGGCATGGGTTGCAAGCGGCGGTCGACGACATGGCAGCGAGTGTTGGCGACCGGCCGGCCGATCGCTGGCTGGCGGGTTCCTACCTCAGGCTGTCCCGTCGCCCGTCCTGCCGTCGCGAGCACCGTCGATTCGGTCGGCCCATAGTGGTTGACCAGCGCAAAGGGCAGCGCTGCCGACAGCCCGCCGTGTAGCCGATCGCCGCCGGTGAGCAGCGCCCGCAACCGCAAGTCGTTCGGTAAAGGTCGGGCCAGGGCTTCCTCGGCAACCGGAGTCGGCAGAAAGCACAGGTCGATGGCGCGGGCGGCGAGCCACCGGACCAGCTGTTCCGGCTGGGGGCGGAGCTCGGAGGGAGCGATCTCCAAACGTGCGCCAGCCGCCAGGTAGGGCCAAATCTCCCACACCGAGGCGTCGAAGGCGGGACTGGCGACCTGGCTGGCACGGTCCCCAGGGGCGACACGATAGGTCCGCCGGTGCCAAGCGACGAGGTTGTTGAGGCCGCGGTGGTGGATCACCACGCCTTTGGGGCGGCCGGTGGAGCCGGATGTGTAGATCACGTAGGCGGCATGATCGAGAGTCGTGGGCCTCGGAGGCGTACTGGCGCGGGCCGGCGCGTCCGCTTCGCCGTAGCGATCGATCTCCAGCAACGGAGTCCGGACCCTTCCGGCGATCGCCGCCAGCTGGCTCTTGCCGCCGACCACTAGCGGCGCGGCAGAGTCTTCGATCAAGAAGGCGAGACGCTCGGCTGGGGACACGGGATCGAGCGGCAGGTAGGCGCCCCCGGCTTTGAGAATCGCCAGCAGGGAGACCACCATCTCGAGCGAGGGCTCCACCAGCACGGCGACCACAGCCTCGGCTGTGAGGCCACAGGCCTGCAGGCGATGCGCCAAATGGTTGGAACGGCCCTCGAGCTCGCCGTAGGTCAGAGTCCCGGCCTTGCTGCTAACCGCAATGGCTGCCGGATCGCGGGCGGCTCGCGCCGCGATCTGGCGGTCGACAGGGCGCTGCTCCGGCTGCGCCGCGAAGCTGTCGTTCCATTCACCGAGCAGCTGTGCGCGCTCACCGGGATCGATCCAGGACAGGTCGCCCAGCAGACCACCGGAGTCTGCGGTAACGGCGTCGAGAAGACTGCGATAGGCCTTCGCCCATCGCTGAACGGTGGTGTGGTCGAAGAGGTCTGCGTCGTACTCGATCCAGCCTTCGAGGCTGCCGTCTTGCGGCCGCAGGGAGAGGCTCAGGTCGAGCTGGGCGGTGCCGTTGTGAACCTCCCAGGGAGCGGTTTCCAGCTCTGGCAGTCGCAGATCGAGGGGTGCGTTCTGGAGCGCCAGGGCCACTTGAAAGACGGGCGTCAGGCTAGGGTCGCGATCCGGTTGAAGCGTTTCGACCAGCGTCTCGAACGGCAGATCCTGATGCGCGTAAGCGTCGAGGGCATCCTGCCGGCAACGGGCGAGATGACGGACGAAAGTCGATTCCAGGGAGACCTCGCCACGCAGGGCCACCGTATTGACGAACAGCCCGATCAAGCCTTCGACTTCGGGTCGTGGGCGATTGGCGACGGGTGTGCCCACCACCACCGTTCGCTGCCCGCTGAGGCGGCGGAGCAAGACCTGGAGAGCCGCGGTGAGGATCATGAAGACCGTCGCCTCGTGCCGCCGGGCCAGCGCCTCGAGTCTGTGGGTGGCACGGGTTGCGAGCGTCATGGCGATCTGGCCGCCGCGCAAACGACGCTCGTTTGGGCGCGGCCGATCGGTCGGTAGCTCGAGGCGTGTCGGGATCCCCGCCAAGCGTTGCCGCCAAAAGCTCAGTTGGTCATCCAACGCAGCGCCGGTGAACCACCGCCGGCTCCACCGCGCAAAGTCGCTGTAGCGCACCGGCAAAGCGGGCAGAGGCGACGGCCGGTGGTGGCAAAACGCCGCGTAGAGGGCTGACAACTCGCTCAACAGCACGCCGATGGACCAGCCGTCGAAGATGATGTGATGGCTGTTGAAGAGCAGAGCGTGCTCGTTGTCTGCGAGACGCACGAGGCAGGCCGAAGCGAGTGGCCCGCGGGTCAGATCGAATGGGTACCGCCCGTGCTCGTTGGCGAGTCGGTGCGCTTCGCTGGCGCGTGTTGAGCTGGTGAGCGAACGCAGGTCCACCATCGGCAGAGGCAACGAGCCGACCGCGGCGATGCGCTGCACCGGTTCGCCGTCGACGAGGGCGAAGGTGGTGCGCAGGCTTTGGTGGCGGCAAGCGATCTGGTCGAGCGCCGTGGCCAGCGCCGAAACGTCGAGGCGGCCAGTCAGCCGCAGCGCCGTCGGCACGTTGTAGGCCGGGTGGCCGGTGCGCCAGCGGTCGAGAAACCAGAAACGCAGCTGCGCGGAAGTCAAGGGCGGTGCCTCGTCGTCCGATCGCCGGCGGATGGGTGGCGCCGTGATCGCGCCTTGCGGTCGCCGCGCCTGGGCCACGGCCGCCGCCAGGCGTGCCACGGTCGGTGCCTCGAACAGGACCCGTACCGGTAGCTCGACAGCGAAAACCTGACGCAGCCGGGTGATCAACCGCATCGCCAAGAGAGAGTGGCCGCCGTGGGCGAAGAAGTCGTCGTGGATGCCGATGCGCTCGACGCCCAACAGTTCGCTCCACATCTGAGTCAACAGCGTCTCGACGCTGCTGCGCGGCGCGGTATGGGCCGTACCGGATCGTCCGGTCGGCGCCGGCAGCTCGGCGCGGTCGACCTTGCCGTTGGGCGTGCGGGGCAGCTCCTCGAGCACGACGAAACGTGACGGCACCATGAAGGCCGGCAAGCGGCGGTCGAGGAAGGCACGCAACTCGGCCACCGACGGCGCGGGCGACGTGCGGCCGACCACGTAGGCGACCAGGATGTTCTGTCCGCTACCGTCGTCGCCGACCACAACGACCACTTCGTGCAAGCTCGGATGGGTGGCCAACGCGGCCTCGACTTCACCGAGCTCGATACGGAAGCCCCGCACCTTGACCAGGTAGTCGAAGCGACCCAGGAACACCAGCTCGCCATCGTTGCGCCAACGCACCCGATCTCCGGTGCGGTAGAGGCGCAGGCCGCTGCCGCCGCTCAGGGCGTCGGGAACGAAGCGTTCGGCCGTTGTCGCCGGACGCCCCAGATAGCCGCGGGCGAGTCCTTCGCCACCGAGGCAGAGCTCGCCCGCTACGCCGGCGGGAAGCGGCAGAAGTTGGCGATCCGTAACCAGCGCTCTGGTGTTCCCGATCGGTCGGCCGATGGTCGGTTCCCCCGTCTCACCCTGCGCTACTCCGGTGAACGTCGAGTAGGTGGTGTCTTCCGACGGACCGTAGAGGTTGTAGACCCGTTGCGCTCGGCTACCGGCATAGATCGCGTCGGTCAGTTTCCGAGTCAGTGGCTCACCGGCCAGGTTGAC
>JBCCGX010000735.1:0-5317 GCA_039029035.1 Acidobacteriota bacterium
GCGCCTCGTCCTGCCCTGCTGGCGATCGATCAAGGCGAGATTGTTGAGTGCCGACGCCTGCTCGCGACCTTCCCCGAACTCCCGAGCGAGCCGAAGCGCCTCTTCATGGGCCTTGCTGGCATCCTCCAAGGCCAAGGTCTCTCGGTAGGCGGTGCCGAGACGGTTGAGAACATAGGGCGCCAGGCGGTCGGTGCCACCAAGCTGCCGGAACAGCTCAACCACCTTCGAGTAGGCCTCGATCGCCGAGGCCCAGCGGTGCTGGCGCTGGTTTATCAACCCTACCTTGAAGTGCGTGTAAGCCTCTTGAGCCCCTTCGCCAAGCAGCTGCCAAGACTCGATTGCCTCGCCATAGGCGTCGATCGCAGCCTCGAAATGCCTCGCCAGATGGAATTTCTCGGCCTCGAAGAATTTCTTGGCTGCCTTGCCCGCCTCTCGATCCTGGGCGGTCGCTGGTCGCCGTGCTTCCAGCCTTACCTCGTAACGTCCAACGCCTTCGGCGGCCGTGATCTGCAGTTGGTGCCTCCCGGTGATTTCGGCGACGAAATCGAGGCGCTCCGGACCGACGCTGCCGTTGGGACTGTCGACCCGTAGTCGCTCGGTCCCTTCAGGATCATCGAGCGATACCGCGACATCGAGTCCGAATTGCTCGACGACGACTCGCACGTAGTCGCCAGCGGCGAGATGGGCAGTGAATCTTCTCGCTTCACCGCCAGCCAACTCGCCCGCAAGAGGCTCATCCAAGAGCAGCTCACGCGGCTGTGCGCACGACAGAAGAATCAATCCGAGGAGGGCCTGGGCCCGGAAAGAACCAACAACGTAGCACTGACCGCTGTGCCTCAAGGGGCGGGTGGTGCCTCGTAGATGAATTGGTATTCGTGCAACTGTCGACCGTCCGAATAAAAGAGGCTCAAGGAGTAGGCCCCAGAGGTCAAAAAGCCACCAGGCAGCGCTACGGTGAAATCGCCTTCGTCCTGTCGCTTCATGGCTTGGAAGCTCCACTGAAAGGGCGGAGTCACCGACGGCTGAGAGACCATCTCCAACCGGAAGTTACCGCTGGCCTCGCTTGCTGGCACGAGAGCGCTGAGAATGAGCTGGAAACCTTCCGGTCGCCCCACGATTCTCTTTGCCGGGCTCTCTCCGCTGCGTTGCAGCGTATCGATGGGGCGTAGCTCCACCACCGGCCTATTGGCCTGCGGCAGCATCGCGCCACCAGGCGCAGGGTCTGCCGCCTGTGCGATCTGCGATGCCGCCCACGTCGCGCTACGGTCTTCCACCTGCCACTCCAGGGCGAGCCCCACCCCCAACAGCAGAGTGGTCGTGAAGAAGAGGGCTGCTACAGCATAGGCCCTGCGCAGCTCTGCGATCGAGGGCCGCCGACCGCTTGTCGGGGCAACGGATCGGGCCAATGGCGCCGCTTTCGCACCTAAGGTCTCAGAGCCTCCGAGCAACCCCTCTTGTGCGAGATCTTCGCGTAAGCCAGACCATCCATCATCTCCCGGCTCGGTCGGGGACTCGTCGTCATCCCCTGCCGAAAGGAGCGCCAGATCCAGAGCCTTCTGGGCGCATTCCGGACAGACCGCAAGATGCTCCTGCAGTGCCTCTATGGCCGACGATGACAGGCCGTCTTCGTGATAGGCCAGCAATTCGTCGGCCGAAGGATGATCGAGACGGTCGAGGTTCGCCGCCTCACCCAATTCTCGCACCGCCGTGGCAAGCGCGGCATCTGCCGGATCCTGCACTTCTCGGCTCACGATACTCCTCACCGGCTCCTTGGCCTAGGATTCCCGAAAGTGGTCTCTGAGGGCGCGCCGGAGTCGCTGCTTGCCCTCTCCTAAATGTGATTTTACCGCGTTGACGGAGATCTTCATCAGAACCCCAATCTCACGATACTTCAATCCCTGATGCAGTCGGAGTTGGAGGCAGCGACGCATCTTCTCCGGCATCCGTGCCAGCTCTTCAGCCACCAGACGCCTGTTTTCATTCGCCAAGGCTTCCTCGAGCGGCGCTCTATCCGGTGCTGGCAAGTCGAAAACCTCCTCTGGGTCACTCTCATGCTGTCTCCCCGACCCGCTGTCGATCGAGACTTCGGTCCCATCCCGTTTGAGAGTATGGGTTCGTCGGACCGCGTTCCGTGCGACATTGAGCGCGATTTCGTACATCCAGGTTTCGAGCCGCGAACCGCCCCGGAAGTCATCGAGCCCCTTGAAGATCCGCAGAAAGGTCTCCTGGGTCAAATCTCGGCTTTGATCGCAAGAGAAGCCGCGTCGTTCGAAGAGGCGACGGATCCACGTCGAATAGAGCTCATAGAGTTGGCGAAAAACATCCTCTCGATCGCCGCCCTGCCGCAGAGTCCTCAGTAACTGCTTGCCACGATCGCGCGTCGGGCTGGCCTGCTTCGACTCTACCTCGGGAGATCTGCGAGGGGCTATGGCACCATCCATCAGAGGCATGTCGAAATGATTCAAAAAACCACTGCAATCCCTTTGGATCCAGCTGCCAAACGGCCTGCCCGACCCGATCCAACTCGTGTAGTCTACCTCGAATACCGTTCTCGACACTAACATCTCTAGACTCTCCGTCTGACCCAACGATGAATGGTCCCTCTCGATCTCTATATGTAATCGCGCTACAACTACTTCAAACGGACCGCCGGGTCGCCGAGGACGATGAAGCTCCGCGCATCGTTACGCGCGGTCCACAGGCCCGCGAGCTCCGCCTCGCGTAGCGTCCTACCGAATCGGAGCTCCTCGAGCTCCTCCGCCAGATCCGAAGACAGTTCGGCATAGCGTTGATCGAAGTACTCCATCGCCGAGCCCACCGGGTGGCCGGCGAAGAGACGCTGCAGCAAGCTTTGGTAGACCTGCAGTTGGCGTCCGGCTCTGCGCCCCAGAAAAGAGTGGGACCAACAGCGCTCGACATGTCCGATCACCGCCAACGCGCCGCCACGTGGGTGCCCGAGGAGGCGTTGCGGCAGACGCGCCACGAAGTCGTGCGGTGCCATCACGGCCTGTACGTCGGCCGAGCGATGGGCGAATTCGTCGAGCCGCGGGGTCCCGGCGCCAAAACAGGCGAAGTGCAGCGATACGAGACCAGCCAGCCGCGCATCGTCCGCTACGTCGTCGCCAGCTAGATAGACCTCCTGAGAGACCTTGCCCGAGCCCTTCGCCGGTCCCGGCCAATCTTGGCAGAGCAGAGCCCCCTGGTGCGGCTCTTGGCGCTTGTGCCCGGCCGGAAAACCGACGCCATGGCTGGCGGTGAACAGCAAGTCCGGCGTCTTCTTACCTCCGATCAGCGTGAGGAGCCTCTTCTTCGTTGCTCTCTGGCCGAGAACTTTTCGTATCTTCCAACCCTGTGCTTTCTTGGCGAAGCGTTTCGCTAGCGGCCGTACCAGATGATCGTGGCTGATTTCGGTCGCCCGATCGCCCCGGTTCTTGACACCGAAGAACACCGCCCGCCGTGATCGCTTCTTTCGCCGGGTCTCGCTTCGCACTACAGAGCGTGCGTAACGCCGGTAAGCCTGAGGACCATCGAGGTCGAGCCGCCCCACCGCGTACTGCACGTCGAGTTGATACTGAAAACGAAAGGGAATCTCGCTCGGGCCGCCGACCAACAACAAGTAGTAAGGCATCTTGCGAGGATCTGCCGGCCCGTGGCCGACGCCGTGGCGTGCCAAGAATTGTAACTTCGACTCGCCTGCCCGATAACCGTCGGCTCCGGTGAATTCGCGGTAAAACCGCTCACTGCGACGACTCGCCTGGGCCCGGCGGTGGGCCAGCAGCGGTGCCAAGGCTCGAAGAACTTTCTTTTTCGCATCGTGAGAGAAGATGACGCCCCATCCAGCTTCGGCCAAATTCTTCGGATCGATGCCTTCTCGTGGCCCGAGATGGCGCTGCCGGGTGAGCTCGGCCCACCATCGCAGCTCTCGCAGATGTATGTCTTCAGCGGGCGGCTCGGCGCAGGCCACGGCAGAGATTTCCGCCGCCGTCATCGCAGGCCGAAAGTACTTGCCATTCGCGCCATTGATGCCGTTGGAGATCAAGGAACCGGGTGTTGTTCGTGGCATTCGTCTGTGCTCCGTCGATCGAGTCGTTTTCGATTGAGACCCTTTCGAAACCAAAAGGGTCAGTCTTTCGGCAATCTGGATTGAGCTCACCGAAAAACTCGCGGCACTTCTGACCCATTTCGCCCGCGCCGAGTCTCAGCTACCAGGACGAACCCTAACGGCTACCGAAGCCAGCTAAGGGAGAGGGACGCGCTAGACCTCGAGGCGTTACCCGCACTGATTAGCTACTCACATTTCGTGTCGATGTCTGGTTGAGACTGTGGAGAGCCCCATGCCGCCTGCCGAGTTTCTAGACTGTGAGCTCTATCTCACCGATTACAACCAAGCCAGACTCTCCGTCGCCGGCCGTGACTACTCCGGACGGCCCGCTCTCGACGACGCTTTACAGCAACGATTACTCGGAGCCGATCTCGATCCGAAACAGTATGGCTCTCTGTTGTTCGAGTCTCTATTCCCCGGCGAAGAAGATAATCTTCTCGCCGGTTATCGTGACGGCCTAGCGATTGCCCGCCACGAAGAAAAACGGCTGCGTTTGCGCTTGCATATTGCCGACACGGCAGATCGCAGGCTGCATGACTTCTATTGGGAGTATCTCTACGATCCTAAACAGCGCCTCGCCTTGGGGCGTTCGCGAGAAACCACTCTTTCGCGCTATTTGAGCGTTTCCTTCGAACCGAGACGAGACAGTGCCGAACGGCCTCTGAGGCTTCTCGTCGTAATCCCCTCACCGAGCGATCTGGCCGAGTACCGTTTACCCTCTATCGACCCTGATCGAGTTCGTGAAGCGATTGGAAAGGCGCTCGATCCTCAGCGTCACCAGGTGACGTACCGGTTCTTTACTGGACCGGTAACACCTGGTCGCTTGCAGGATCGGCTGGTGACGGGCCGTTTCCAGGCCCTCCACATCCACACTCATGGGTTGATTCACGGCACCAAACCGGCCACGGTCGTTCTGGAGAAATCCGATCGACGCACTCAGTTCGTCGAAGCCGAAGATTTCTCCGGGATCTTCGGCGGTGACCGGGAGCTCCGGCTGGTCACCTTCGTCGCTTGCCACAGCGGGATCCAGACCCGGGACGACCCCTTCAGTGGCCTTGCCCAAGCGATCGTGCGGCGGGGGGTGCCTGCCGTCGTCGCCATGCGGCGCGCAATCAGCGTTGACGCTGCGACCCACTTCACAGAGCATTTCTATCGCAATCTCAGCCACTGCGGTCAGGTCGACGCGGCGATCAACGAGGCCCGGTCGCAGATGCA
>JBCCGX010000736.1:0-5312 GCA_039029035.1 Acidobacteriota bacterium
GTGACGCCTTCGACCCCGGGCAGAGTGCCCACATCCTGGGTCAGGGCGGCGAAGAACGAGGGCACGGCGGCGCCGTCGTAGGCTGTGCGCGGCAGGGACAGGCGCATCGAGAGCAAGTGCTCGGCATCGAAGCCGGGGTCCCGTTGCACTAGCTCGAGCAGACCGGAGCCGAGGCTGGCCGCGCCGGTGAGGAGAACGATCGCCAGTGCCACCTGAGCGGCGACGAGAGTCCTTTGCACCCGGCGCACACCGTAACCGGAGGTGCCGCGACCACTGCCCTCGGCCAACGCTTCGCGCGGATCGGCGCGCAGCGTGTGGAGAGCGGGTGCGGTGCCGAAAACGAGCGCCGAACCGAGGCTCGCCGCCAGGGCGAAGAGCAAGATCTCGCTGTTGACGACAGCCGGCGGTCCGCTCGGTGCCAGGGTGGCGGGCAGCCAAAGAGACGCGGTCGCCAGGCCCCCGTGGGCCAGCAGCACGCCGCCGAGTCCCCCGAGAAGCGCCAGGCAGGTGCTTTCGATCAGAGCCAAACGGACGATACGCCAGCGACTGGCTCCGAGAGCCGCCCGGACTGCCATGGCGCCGCGCTCGGCGTTGGCGCGGACGAGCAGCAGATTGGCCAGGTTGGTGCTGACCAAGAGCAGGACGAAGAGCACCGCGCCGAGAGCGAGGAGCGCCATGTCACGGTAGGCGAAGGCGTTGTGCTCCGTCCAGGTGGTGGCCGCCAGTCGCCAGTCACAGTACTCCTCGTGCTCGTCGCCGTGACGCTCGGCGATACCACCCGCCAGGATTTCGAGCTCCGTCTCGACGGCGGCGAGGGGCTGTCCGTCGACGACCCGCGCCAGCAGGTTGAGCTGCCGACTGCCACGCGGCATCGTCGCCAGAGGCTCGGTCAGCGGCAGGAAGAGGTCGGCTCCATAAAGACTGGCGAAGGGCGCCAGGACGCCGATGATCTCGTACGTCGTGCCGTCGGCAATCAGGGGCTGGCCCAGGATGTCAGGCGAAGCGCCGAGCTCGCTTTGCCACAGCTCGTGGCTGATCAGCGCCACTGGCTCAGCGCGACGTAGCTCGTCGGCCGAGAAGCCACGCCCCAGGCGCGGCGCCAGACCGAGGGTCGGTATGGGGTCGGCCGCGACGAAGGCGGCAAAAAGCCGCAGCGGGAACTCCCGACCCTGCACGCGGACGCTGTTGAGATCGAAGGGCAGCGGATCGCGAAGAGTGCGGCTGGCCGCCAGGATATCGGTCAGCTCGGGACCGGAGAAGCGCTCGAAGAATCCAAGCTCGCGCCCGGCTCGCGGCATCTCTGAGCCCACCAGAACGAGTCGATCGGGCTCGGGAAACGGAAAGGGGTCGAGCACCAGTGCATGGACGAGACTGAAGACCAGGGTCGCGGCGGCGATCCCTGTGGCCAGAATGCCCACCACGGTGAGGGTAAAGCCGGGGCGCCGGGTGGTGCCGCGCAAGAAGTGTTTGAGGTCGGTGGTCAGCTCGTGCATGGGTCTAGTCTCATACGATGATTCGAGAGCTAGGTTGAGCTCGGGTCCAGTTGGTACGTTAGAAGACCCCGATCGAGTAAGATCGCGCGCCATGGTCAACGATACTGCGATTGCCACCGAGCCCCGCCGCGGTCTGGGGTTGGACGGCTTCACCTACTCGAACGGGCAGTTGTGTGCCGAGGAGGTGCCGGTCGAAGCGATCGCCGAAGCCGTCGGTACACCGGTCTACATCTACTCGACGCGGGCGATCCGCCGCTCCTTCGAGCGTCTGCAGCGAGCCTTCAGCCCCCTGGGGGCGCGTTTGCACTACGCCATCAAGTCGAGCCCGAACCTCAATCTCTGTCGCCTGATCCAGCGCCTCGGCGGCTGCATGGACGTGGTCTCCGGCGGCGAGCTCGAGCGCGCCTGGCTGGCCGGCACGCCGATGGCGGACATCTGCTTTGCCGGCGTCGCCAAGACCGAGGCCGAAGTGCGCGCCGCGCTCGATGGTCGCTTCAGCCCCATCGCCGGTGAGGCGTCGCGGTTCGGCCGCGGTGACGTCCACCAGCGCGGTCCGGTCGGCCTGTTCAATGTCGAGTCGGAGAGTGAACTGGCGCGTATCGCTGGCATTGCCGCCGAGCTCGGGGTATCGGCTCGGGCCTGTATCCGGGTCAACCCGGATGTCGACGCCCGTACCCACGAGTACACCACCACCGGCTTGGAGGAGAACAAATTCGGCATCTATGCCGATCAGGTGCCGACCCTCTTCGCCGAATACCAGGACCATCCGGCGGTCGAACTGGTAGGGCTTCACGTGCACATCGGGTCGCCAGTGAAGGAAGTGACGCCCTATGTCGAGACGGCGCGAGTCGTTCTGGCCTTGCTCGATCGTCTCGAAGCCGAGGGGCATCGTCCGACGGTGCTCGATCTCGGTGGCGGCTGGGCGGTGGACTATGTCGAGGGTGAGTCCGTGGCGCCGGAAGACTACGCCCGGCAACTGGTGCCGTTGTTCGAAGACCGGGTCCGCCGCGGGCTCGAGGTGTTCCTCGAGCCGGGCCGCTCGATCATGGCCAACTCCGGCGTTCTGATCAGTCGTGTGCAGCACATCAAGCAAGGGCGCCGCAAACGTTTCGTGATGTGCGACGCCGGTATCCAGACCTTGATTCGCCCGGCCCTCTACCGCGCCTTCCACTTCATGTGGCCGGTGAGGCCGGCGGCGCCGCATCAGGCACCGAAGATGCTGGAGCAACCGGATCTGCCCGATCTCGTCACCTGCGACGTCGTCGGGCCGATCTGCGAGACCGGCGATTTCCTCGCCCGAGGGCGCGCCCTGCCTGCAATCGATCAGGGCGATCTCCTGGCGATCTTTTCCGCCGGTGCCTACGGCGTCTCCATGGCCTCGAACTACAACGACCACGGCCGCCCCGCCGAGGTCCTGGTCGACGGCACCAGCGCCACCGTCGTCGCCGAGCGCCAGACCCTGGCCGATCTGTTCGAGAACGAGCGCCAGCCCCGCGCATTGGAGCTTTCCTGAGGTTCTTCCTCCGGAAGGCTTGGCCCTACTCGTGGGTCCTCAAGCGGCTGTCAGGTAAATAGATCAAGTCGCGGCGAAAGATCATGCCGCGGTTCCTCGTCTATCGAGATCAGGCGGTTTCAAAAATGGCGAGGTGTATCGACGCCGCGCCACCGGCGGCATTAGGCCGCTGTCTCCGCCAACGATCTCGAGGAACCGCCATGGGACGATACGACAGTGGCTACAAGCTTCTCTTTTCCTATCCCTATCTCGTCGAATGCCTGATCCGTGGTTTCGTACCCGGAGCCTGGCTCGAACGGCTCGATTTCTCCAGCCTCGAGGCGGTCCGCGAAGCGCATCCTCGCGATGAGGTCGGCATCCGCTACGACGACATGATCTGGCGGTTGCGCTGGAGAGCTTCCGGCGAGTGGATCTATCTCTATCTGATGCTCAAGTTCCAAAGTCGAGACGAGCCTTTCATGGCCGTTCGGGTCCTCGACTATGACAGCGGGCTCTATCGACAACTCGTTCGGACACTCAAGCTGAAGCGAGGGGAGCGTTTGCCGATCGTCCTTCCCGTGGTCCTCTATCGAGGCCATCCAGCCTGGCAATCGTCCGAAGAGGTCTTCGATCTGATCGCTCCGGCTCCGCCAGAAATCGAGCCCTACCTACCGCACTTGCGCTACTTGTTGCTGGACGCCAACGCCTGGGCTGCAGAGCAACTTGCCTCGATGCACAATCCGGCGGCCTGCCTGCTGTGGCTGGAGGGAAGCCAGGACCTGACACCGGATCCGATCGATGAGCTGGACGAAGCTCTGTCTGCCCCGGAGCACGCCGGCCTTCGGCGTGCCTTCGCCCTGTGGCTGAGCCAGGTTTTCTTGCCATCCCGGTTGCCTGGCGTTACCGTACCTGAAGTGAAGAAGCTCGAGGAGGTGAGCCCGATGATTGCACAGCACGCTATCGATTGGTCCGCCCAATGGCGGGAGGAAGGTCGCAGAGAAGGTCGACAGGAAGGCCGCAGAGAAGGTGTAGTTGCCATCTTGCTGCGCATGCTGAGTCGCCGATACGGTCACTTGAGCTTGGCTCTCGAAGAGCGTGTCCGGTCAGCTGACACCAGGCAGTTGCTGGATTGGAGCGAGCGCTTTGCTACGGCGAAGACCCTCGCCGAGATCTTCGATAGCGAAGATGGCGACAACCGATCCTGAAACGCTCAGGCGCATTGTCCGTTAGCGGTTTTGAGGCATAGCTCGGTATGGCCAAGATCAGCATCGGCACGGTGTGGGTCCTCACCACCATCCTCGCGTGGATGAGTCCGTTGGCGATTCGGGCGCAGGCGCCACCTCCGATGAATCCGATCGAGACGATCCTGCACAGCGACGAGCGTTTCGCTCCTCTCGTCGCGGATCCGGACCGCTATCGGTTACAGGTCTTGTTGGGATTGATCGAGCCCGGGGAGGACGGCGCGCCGCGTCTCGTGCAGCACGGTTACCGCTTGGAGGCGGAGTACTTTTATCCGGCCAGCTCCATCAAGCTCTGTGCCGCGGTGGCGGCGCTCGAGGAAGTGGGTCGTCTAGCAGAGGCCACCGACCTGCCGATCGAGCCGACGACGCCGATGATCTACCACCCACTGTTCGACGACGAAGTCCTCGAAGCCGAGGACCCGTCGAACCTGAAAGGTGGACATATCACCATCGAGCACGAGATCCGCAAGCTTTTCTTGGTGTCGGACAACACGGCCTACAACCGGCTCTACGAGCTCGTTGGCCAGGATGCGCTCAATCGCTCGATGCACCGGGCCGGTCTCGACTCGGCACGGATCGTCCATCGGCTATCGGAGTTTCGCACCGTGGATGAGAACCGCCGGATGCCACGGATCACCTTCCAGGGTTCCGAGTTTCGCCACGTGGTTCCGCCGCGTACCAGCCGGGACGAGATCGTTCCCATCACGGTTGGTGGCCTCGACATCGGCCGCGCCTTCTTGCGCGGCGGCGAGACGATCGAGAAACCGCTCGACTTCCGGCCCAAGAACCGCATGGCGCTCGCCGATCTGCAGCGCGCCCTGGCCAAGGTGGTGCGACCGGACCTCGATCTCGGCAGCCCCAGCTTCGAGCTCGACGAGGGCCAGCGTGCGCTGCTGCTCGAGCCGATGCGGCAGCTGCCACGTGAGTCGCAGAACCCGGTCTACGAGGCAAAAGAGTACCCGGACGACTACGTCAAGTTTCTCCTGCCTGGTCTCGAACGGTTGGTACCGAAAGAGCGTCTACAGATCTTCAACAAGATCGGCCAGGCCTACGGCTTCAGCACGGAGAACGCCTACGTGAAAGACA
>JBCCGX010000737.1:0-5305 GCA_039029035.1 Acidobacteriota bacterium
CGCAGCGCCGCCAGGCCGTTGAGGGTCTCGGCCAGGTCGAGATGGCCCGGGGGCAGCTCTCGCTGACGGATCTCGAGCACTTCGGCGAACAGCTGCTCGGCCGAATCGTAGAGCCCGAGTTTGCGGTAGACGTCGGCGATGGTCTGCATCACCTCGGCGCGCGTCAGGGGCTGATCGGCCAAGGCGACGCGAACGTTTTCGGCCCCGGCGTCGAGTAGCTCGCGGGCAGTCACCGTGCTGCCCTTGGCCTCGCCGGGATCGGAGACGGTGAACAGATTGACCAGAAAACGCGTCACCTCCGCCGCCTCGGCGCGTGCCTCTTCGGCCTCCGCCAAGGCCACTTCGGTTTGCTGCCGCGCCTCGATCGCCGCCGCTGCCTCACGGTTCGCCCGCCGGGCCTCGAGTGTGCGGGCCACCAAGCCTGCCGCCAACGCCAGCAGCACCAAGACAACGGCGACCACAGTTCCCAACCGGCGCCGGACGAATTTCCCGACCCGGTAAGCGGCAGAAGGCGCCCGGGCTTCGACTGGTTCATGTTTCAGGTGCCGCCGAATGTCGAGAGAGAGCTCGGCCGCCGAGCCATAGCGCTCCTGGCGATCCTTGGCGATCGCCTTCAAGACGATCCAATCGAGGTCGCCACGGAGGGAGGTACGCAATGTCTTGGCGTCGATCTGCCGCTGCTCGGCCATGGCGTCGCGGGTCGGGATATCGAGCTGGCTCCAGCGTTTGCTGGGCTCGGTCGGTTCTTCGGCGGTGATCCGCTGCAAGACCTGGAACAGGCTGTCGCTCTTGTTCTCGAATGGGCGGCAGCCGACCAGCAGCTCATAGAGCACGATGCCCAGGGAATAGACGTCGGAGCGGGTATCGACATCGCGACCGCCTTCGCCGACCGAGGCCGCTTCGGGGGACAGGTAGGCCGGCGTCCCGATCAGCCGGTCGCCGGTCATCTGGGGGCCTTCGGCCAGCGGTCGATCGAGCGCCTTGGCGATGCCGAAATCGATGATCTTGACCACCGGCCGTTCGGCAATCTCGGTGACCAGAATGTTCGAAGGCTTGAGATCGCGGTGCATGATGCCCTTTTGGTGGGCGTGCTGTACGCCAGCACAGACATCGCGAAAGAGCTCCAGGCGGCGCTTGATCGACAGCCGCCTTTGATCGCAATACTTGGTGATCGACTCTCCTGGCACCAGCTCCATGACGAAATAGGGGTTGCCGTCGGGGGTCTCACCGGCCTCGAAGATCTGCGCCACGTTGGGGTGCTGCAGGCACGCCATCGCCTGGCGCTCGACTTCGAATCGAAAACGGCTCTCCTCATCAGCAAACAGAGAGCGCATGATCTTGAGCGCCACCTGGCGCTCGACCGGCTCGGTCTGCTCGGCGAGAAACACGCTGCCCATGCCGCCCTCGCCAAGTTTCTCGACGATCCGGTAAGCACCGACACGATCGGGCACACCGACCCGCGGTAGCTCGATAGCACCGGTCCCTGGACGTTGATCGATCGTCGGCCCGAGAGTCTCGGGATCGGGCGACGGTCCTACCTTCGGCATCGCTGAAGCTCTCCTGGTCGCGGCTGGCTCCTTGCCGCGCTTTGCTTCGATTAGAGTCGTTTGCGACGCCTTCAGTTTATCGGCTACGACAGCCAATCGCGCATCAGGACGATAAACCCAGCTACGGCTCTGGCGAGTCGATCACCCTGCGCACCTCGGCCAGCGCCAGCAGGGCCATCGAGGTGGCGATGTTCGGCTCGTCTTCCCGCATGGTGACGACTGGATTGATCCAGGAGCCGTCGGTGCCTTGACGCCGGATCAACTCCGTCGCCAGGGAATCAGCCCAAGGTTTCGGCTGGAAATGCCAGAACAACACCCGGTCGCTACCGGCCAGTGCCAGCGCCTGCGCAGCCGACGCTGCCCAATAGTAGTAGAGGCCATCGCGGTCAGCGGCCAGGCGGGGTGCGAAGGCGCCGGGGTGCTCACTGGCCGACCAATTGGCCGTCAGCCAGGCGACAGCGGCTTGGACCCGGGGATGCGACGCCGGGAGGCCGCAAAGCAGCAGGCCACGGAGGCCATCGGCCGTGGCGCTGCCGTAGGAGCGGAAGCGGATCCGTCCGGCGACATCGGTGCCCGCGACCCCCGCCTTGTTGCGCACCGGATCCTCGGCAATGAAGTGGAAGCCACCATCTTCGAGAGGTTCCCAGGGCCCGCCCCCCTCGACAAAATTCTGCAGACCCTCGAGGAAGAGCAGGGCCTGGCGACAAGCGCGACCGTCGGCCGGCATGCCGCCAGCCCGCAGACCCTGGAGGGCGAACACCGTGGCCGAGATATTGGCCTCCAGCAGAGGCGGCTGCAGAGCTCCGGGCGGCGGTTTTCTCGGAACCGCGGCCGAGTAGCCCCACCCACCGAAGAAGGCCTCCTCGGCGCTCCAGCCGAGCGCTTCGGTCAACTGACGCCCCGCCAACTCGGCGGTCCAGGCTTCACGAGCGGCAAGATCTTCGGGATCCGAGCTATGCGACAAGACCTCGATCGACTGGGCTGCCGTATAGACCGCGAAGAGAGGTGGGCCCGGCGCATCTTCCTCACCCGGCGCCCAGGCCGCGAGCGCGTCGGATCCACGCTGGATCGCGTGCTCGACCTGGGCGGTACCTGGAGTCGACTGAGCTGGAATGGCGATCAAGGCCCGCAAGGCCAGCGGAGTCAAAGCGTCGCCCCGCTTGAAAGCCCCGTAGACCTCTGAGCGCCAGGCGCCGTCGAAGCTCTGCTGCCGCAGGAGGAACGTCGCACCGCGGCGCATCGCCGTGTCGATCTGATCAACGAGCGACGGGGGCTTCTCGGGTATCTTGCAGCAGGCAGCCGCGAGGGTGACCGTCGCGAGGACGAGCGGCGTCAGCCGGGCACTGCACCGGAAGTAACGCCGCTCGTCGTGGGTCACCATCCTCACCTACCCCTGGACCTCGGCGGCGAGGGGCCGCGGCGCCCGATCGGCCATCAGGGTCAGGAGAGCCGATGCGGTGACGAAAGTGCGACCCGTAATGCAGTGGTGCCCCGACCAACTGCCGTCGCCGTTCTGGGCTTCGGCCAGGCTGTCGGAGACGCGCCCGTTCCATTCCTCCCAAGGCTCGCCGCCTTGAGTCGCCAAGGCTTCGCTGATGTTCATGTAGCTCAGGTACTCCTCCCCACCGCTGGAGCCGAAGCCGGCGACAAAGGCACGGTCGGACAGCTGGGCCGCCATAGTGCTGAGAGCCCGCTCCTTCTTCTGCTTGGTTTGCTCGAGTCGTTCGAGCTTGCTCGAGGCTCGACGCTTCTCTTCCGCAGACGCCTCGGAGGCCAGGACCCGGCGCGCTTCGAGCGCCTCCTTGCTGTCAGTTTTGGACAGATCGTCGAGGGCCGCCAGACCGGCGCCGTCCTTGTAGAGCTTGACGCCGGCCGAGGTACCGTAGCTATCACCGTCGCGAAAGTCGCCGCGCGCCTCGTCGTAACCCTCGCTCGCCTGCCGGGCGATCTTTTCCAGCGCCTCGTCGGAGACCGCTGCGCCAGCTTGGCGCGACCGCGTGAGGGCTTTGTTGGCGATCGAGGTCGAAAGTACCGAGGCCCATCCCTGGTTGGCGGCAAAGGTCCCGTCGTCGCGCTGGTGCTGCTCGATTTTGGCTACCACTCTAGCCAGGCCGGCTTCGAGCCGTGCTTCGGCACCCGGGCCCGCCATCTGCCCGCGGACCTCGGCCAACAATAGGTTGGCCAGGAAGGTATCGACATACACACCGATCTTGCTCTGCAACTGCGTGCCACGCACTTCGGTCACGAAAAGGGATTCGTCATCCGAGCTCTCGATCGAAGCCAGCACGAAGTTGATCCCGGCGCGGACCTGCTCGGCATAGGGTCCGCTGGTCGGCGTGCTGCCGCCGCGGATCAAGGCCAGGGTCGCGATGGCGGTGTTGGCGACATCGGCGGCGTCCTGGTAGCCCTGGTGACCGGATTGGATCCGGCCTCCTTGCGCCGCTGTACGCCAGCCGCCACCCTGCCCCCAGCCGCCGCTGGTCAGCTGTTGGTTGGCGAGGTAAGCCAGCCCCTTCTCGGCCACTGGGCCTGGTGGCGCGGCGGCAACGGGCGCGGGGTTCTCCCGAGCCGAGTTCGGCATTGCAGTCGCGGCGTCAGCCGTTTCCAAGCTCGCTCCACGGCAGCCACCTGGCGCCACCGGGCTCACTTCGGCCATAGCGAAGCTGGCCACCGAGCGGGGGCGAAAACTTGCCTCTCGAGGCAAGTTTTCGTCGTCGCAAGCTGCCGATGCGGAGCTCGGCGACTTGAGGCGAGCTTCGCTAGAGCTCATCCAGGCCAAGCCGACGACGAGCAGGAGGGCGGTGGTCAACATTGCGATTCTTTGCATTGTCTCGTCTCCTTGAGTTCGTTCACGAGCCAGCTTGCAGTATGCGCCGCAGAGCCGCCTGCGCGGGTTAAACTCGCGCAAAAGGCCTTGCGAAACATTTACAAAACTTTTAGACACCTGGATCTAGCCAGGTGCAACCGTGCCCCACGCGGAGAACAACATGACCTTCGAAACCCTGCGTTATGACGTCGCCGACGGCATCTTGACTTTGACCCTCCACCGGCCCGAGCAGCTCAACGTGATCAGCGCCACGATGATCCACGAGCTGCTCGACGCCTTCGACCGTGCGGATGCAGATGACGAAGTCCGCGCCGTGGTGGTGACCGGCGCGGGCCGCGTCTTCTGCGCCGGCGCCGATCTCTCGTCCGGCGAAGCGAGCTTCGACCCGGCGACCTGGGGCGAGCCGCCGGACGCTGAAAAGCGCGACGCTGGCGGTCGCGTGACCCTGCGCCTGTTCGAGCTCAAGAAACCGGTGATCGCGGCGGTCAACGGCCCGGCCGTTGGCTTCGGCGCCACCTTGCTCCTGCCGATGGATGCGCGCCTGGCGGCCGACGATGCGCGCTTCGGCTTCGTCTTCACCCGCCGCGGCATCGTTCCGGAAGCCTGCTCGAGCTGGTTCCTGCCACGTCTGGTAGGCATCGACCGAGCCCTCGATTGGACCCTTTCCGGTCGCGTCTTCGCGGCCCAGGAAGCCCTCGACGGTGGGTTGGTGCGGTCGCTCCATCCCGCCCAAGACCTCCTCGCTGCAGCACGTCAGTTGGCCCTCGAATGGAGCACGGCGACATCGGCAGTCTCGGTCGCCCTGACGCGACAGATGATGTGGCGCATGCTCGGTGCCGACCACCCGATGGAAGCCCACAAGGTCGACTCTCGAGGCATGTATGCCATGGGGACTTCGGAGGATTGCAAAGAGGGCGTCACTGCCTTCCTC
>JBCCGX010000738.1:0-5290 GCA_039029035.1 Acidobacteriota bacterium
AGATCCAGAAAGGGATCGCGAATCCATGACATTTGGAGGGCCACGGGTGTTGAGAGAGCTGATTCCGAGACTGATCGGGCTGACCTCCACCGACGACGCGGAAGTGGCTCGCCGAGCAGTCAACTCGCTGCAGAGTCTCGACGGGCGAACGGTAGCCGACTGGCTCGAGGTCCACGGAACTGAGGAGGGCTTTATCTACTTTGCCGGCCACCGTAAGGACGTCGTCGTCATCGAAGCCATACTCAAGAATCGGCGCACACCCGGCTCGGTGCTCGAGAAGCTGGCTCCAACCCTGAACGCGCATCTCCAGGAAGTCCTGATATTGCGTCAAGACGCCATCGTCGAGCGCCCGGAGATCGTCGTGGCTCTGGAAAAGAACCCGGCTCTGACTTCTTACTGCAAGAGGAGGATCTGGGAGCTTCGCGAACATCTGCTGCCGCCGGAAACCTGGCCGGTCGAAGCCGAGCCGGCTCCCATCGAGCGTCGAATCAACCCGGCCGGACCGCAAAAGGCTGGGCCGCAAAAGGCCGGGCCGCAAAAGGCCGGGCCGCAATCGGCTGGGCCGCAAACGGCTGGGCCGCAACCGGCTGGACCGCGATTGGGACGGTTCAACTGGAGGGAGCTGACCCTCATGTCGTGCGACCTGCGCTTCCGGCCCCAGGTACGCCGCACGGCCGAGAGAATGTTGCTCGAACAGTTACCCTATCTCCAGGCGGCGGAGCGCTCCACGGTGGCGCGCCAGGCCAGCGCCAAGGTGCTCGAGGTTCTGGTCTACGACACCAACCCCGCAGTGGCCCGAGCAGCTCTCGGCAGCCCGCGCTTCCGGGAATCCGCGCTCCTAAGACTGCTGGCAAGCGATCACACGTCCCCGGCTGCTCTCGAGTTGGTCGCAGGCCACGCTCGATGGCGAATCCGCTACGATGTGAGACTGGCACTCTGCCGCAACCCGAGAACACCACCCGCTGCCGTCGCCGACTTCTTGCGCACCCTCCAACCACGGGATCTGAAGGCTCTGGTCAGGCGCAGTAGCGGAGTTTCGATAGGGGTTCGGAGGCTGGCGAGAAACCTCTATCTGGGCATGGCCGGACGAGATCCGGTCTAGAGGATCCGCCCCGTCCCTTCGAAGTAGAGCCAGCCTCCGATCGCGCACGAGTCCGTGCCGGGCGACAACGACTCCAGAGAGGTGCCCGAGCGATGGCCGCCGCGGAGCTGCTCGAGACCTCGAACGACGAGATGTCCGATTGGAAGGGCCGGGGCTAGCGAAAGTCCAGTTCGAGGGTTTGCAAAGCGGGTGTCTCTTTATATAGTCACATTGCTATTCGAGAATTGGGATCTTGAGTACTCCGCGACTGGCGATGGAGGACGCAGTTCTTCTATCAACGACGTCACCAAAGGACTCCTGATGAAGAGGTTCATTTGCTTGATTCTCCTCGCCGCCATCCCGGCCGATGCCGATCCCGTGCCGCGCTTCACCAGTTCAGCGGTATGGAACCAGAACATCGCGACGGCAGCGCTTCATCCGAGCTCAGCGTCGATGATCTCGACCCTCGACGGCTTGGGCGGCTTCGGCAACGGTCGCTTGCAGATCGACTTCAGTCTGCATGTCGTCCACGCTGCGTCGGACGCGCCTACACGGACCATCGTCAGCCATCCGTTCGGTTATTTTTTGCCGGATTGCGAGCCGCTCGGAACAGCCCTGCCGGTGCCGCTCGACGCCGCGATCGAAGGCGAGACTGATCTGGTTTGCGACAATCTATCGGGCGACTGCCACCTCTTGGTGGTGCAAGACCGTATTCTCTACGAGACCTTTGCCTCGACCGCGTCGGGCGGAACGCAGCTCGAAGCTCAGTGTCTCGCCATTTGGTTTCTCGATGGGGATTATCCGCCCGAGGGACGCGGTGAACATTGCACGAGCGCCGACGCGGCGGGTTTTCCGATCGCCCCCTTGCTCTTCAATGCCGACGAGATCGCCGCTGCGCTCGCCGCAGATCCTTCGGGCGATGGAGACCTCGGTCATGCCATCCGCTTTATCCTACCCAATTCACGGATGGCCACCGATCCGAGCTTGGGAGGCGTCGACGGCAGGCTCTATGTGCGCCCGGCGTCCCACGCGGGCGGGCCGAGCGGACCGGAAGGCAGCATTCCCTACGGTGCTCGTCTGCGCCTGCGCGCCGACTTCCCGCTCACGGGTTATTCGCCCGCCGCGCGAGTGATCCTCAATACCTTCAAGCGCTACGGAATGGTCTTGGCGGATGGAGGCACCATCGCACTGACCGCCGAGAGTGATCTCTATACGACGACTACCTGGGACGAATTAGGGATCGATTCGCGCGTCTTTGACCTCACCGCCGGTGCGGCCAAGGTGCTGGTCACCGATTTCGAGGTGATCGATACCGGTCCCCGCATCGGCGAGACCTATGAATGCGAGCGGACCACGATCCCCTTGGTGCTCTTCGCAGACGGCTTCGAGTCGGGCGGCACCACCGCTTGGTCCGGTTCGAGGTAGTGTCAAGTTGTCGGTTTCTTGGCCTCCGAGAGAGAGCCGCAGAACCTACCAGCCAGTGAGGTCGCCCGATTCGAAGCCGTCTGCGAAGAGCAGCCCGCAGGCGACCACTGCGCAATACTCGAAGGCACCGATATCGAGAGTCCCGTCCGATGGGCGCGGGACACTGGCCTGGTGCTTGAAGTACTGCCGGAGGACATCGTTGGCGGGCAAGACCTGCGGGAGGAGCGTGGTGCCGGCGTCGATCGTCTTGGCGCCGACTATCAGGGTGTAATCCTGTGCGAGCTCATCCACGAAACCCGGATCGGTTCCGGTGATGTGGGTGCCGTCATCGTTGATGATGCCGGTCAGGCCGCTGTGGCTGTCGCGCCAACCCGGCTTGCTCCAGTTGTGGCTGAGGTCGAGGGTGCCGGCCGCATTGAGCATCGCCAGGCGGTCGCCGGCGGCGCTGACATAGAGGATGTTGTTGCGCGCGTCAGCGCTCTCGTCCTCGGTCGAAAGCCGCAGGAGGGTCGTGTTGCCGACGCGGTTCGAGACCACCGTGTTGTTGTAGAAGTGGAGCCTACCCTGGCGGTAATTGCCCAGGTTGCCGCTATCGCCGCCGTAGTGGACGATCTGGCTGTTGCCTGCGCCATCCGGCTCGATCAGGACATTGCCGTAGACGAAGGTCGAGGTGTAACTCGGCTCGGCGATCACCGTCGCCGAGCCGGAATCGACCAGGTCGAGTTGCCGATTGCCGCCCTCGAACCAGTTGTAGCGCACCACCAAACCAGCCGAACGATCCTTCAGGCTGTTGCCATCCGCGCCGTCGCGCAGCGGCCCGAAGCGGTTGTTCTGGTACACCACTCCGATCGCCTCCAGATAAGTGTTGTGGTGGAACACGCTGCCGGGGTTCCCGTTGCTGTGGATCGAGTTGCCCTCGAGGAGGAGATCACGAGTCTGGCCGTCGAAGGCGCCGGCAAACACCCCGTTACCCGAGTCATGGATAACGCAATCCCGGATCACCAGATGCTCGGCCTTCTCGATATAGATCGAGGCGGCATTGTCGACGTACGCGGCCTGGCTGCCGCCATCATCCTCGAAGGTGTACGGTGGCCGCGCCGAGCGCAGCTCGAGTTGCTCGATGACGATGTGGGCGGGCAGACCGTCCGGCGGTACGTTCGAGCCCCCGATCTTGATCAGCCCCCGACTCTCGTTCCAGAAGTTGAGACCGGGCGCCGTGATCGCATCGCGCCCGTCGATCACCGGCAATTGCCCCTGAGGTCCGGGGACGCCGCGAATCACGATCGGCGCGGCCGCAGTGCCACGTCGGTTGATCACCCACTTCTCTTGGTAAGGCGCCGCACGCCAGTGGATGAACACTCGATCCCCCGGCTCGAGCGTCGCCCAAGGCACCTCACCGATCGAAGCCAGCGCCTGGCCGGGACCGACGGAGTAATCAGCTGCAGACGCCATCCCGGCGAACGCCAGCAGGAGCCAAGACGTCGCGAGCCCTCGCAGAGTTCTCATAGATTTATTCTAAAACATCTATATCGAGAAACGCGAGATGCATCTCGCCGCAGAGAAACCAGCCGCCTGAAGCAGGCTTCGTGCAGCTCAGGCAGGTAGCTGGCCTGGAACGCTCACTGCACGATGCCACTCCAGGCCATCGTGTCTCCGGTCTCAAATCCGTCGAGGAAAAGCAGCGACGAGAACTCGAAGGCTCCGGCATCGCAGGCCGCCGTTCCATCGCCGTCGCCGTCGAAGGGCCGAGGGATGCTGCGCTGGTCTGTGGGCGGGCACGCCCCGGCCACAGCCGCCTCGATCGCCGGACTGCCGAAGAGCAGCGGGTAGACCCGGGTGGGGCCGCCATGATCTCCGAGCGGTCCCAACCCGAGATCCGCCACATTGGCTTGGTCCGTGGCGTCGTCGAGTTCGCAGGTGTCTCCCGGGCTCTCGAGGTTGCCACCACCGCTCGTGAGCTCACCGCCAACGCCGCAGTCGCCTTCGATGACGCTGTTGGTGACCGTAAGGTTGCCACCATAGAAGGCGACGCCGAGGGCGCTGGCGCCGAGGACCGCGGTGTTCTCGCTCAGGGTGGTATGGATGAGGTGGAGCCCCGAGAACTCGTCGACGAACACGCCGCCCGAAGAGTCGGCGGAATTGCCGCTCACCGTCGTGTTGATCACCGTCACGCCCCCGGAGGTGTGGAGCCCTCCGCCGCGGTCCGCCTCGTTGTTGCTCACGGTCGAGCTCTCGATCACGAATTGGCCGGCATTGATGGAGATGCCGCCCCCCATCCCGAACACCGAGGGGGTTGAGTTGCCGGAGATGGTGGAGAATTCGATCGTTCCATCGGCGCCGAATGTCGTGATGCCACCACCGAAGTCCGCGAGGGTCATGTTGTCTACGATCTCGCAGCGCGTGATCGTAACGGTCCCACTGACCACGTAGACCCCCCCGCCGCTACCGGTGCTCGGTGCCACACCGCCTCGGATCGTGAGGTTCAACAAGGTTCTGGCCGAGGTCGGGTCGCCGCCCAGGTGCAATACCCGATCCAGGCCGCCGCCGTCGATGATCGTGGCACCCGGACCGGAGCCGTGGATCTCTGCGTCTTCCAGCACATCGAGGTCACCCGTGAGGTTGTCGTCTTCCTCGGCCCCGGGGATCGTCAGCAGGTAGGTCCCCGTCGGCACCGCGATCAAGTCGACCATGGGCGCCGGATCGCCGGGGAAGCAGGCATCGACCGGCAGGTTGGTGTTCGCCGCCTGAATCGCCTCGCGCAGCGTGCAGTTGCCGTTGGGCCCC
>JBCCGX010000739.1:0-5289 GCA_039029035.1 Acidobacteriota bacterium
GAAAGCTTGGAGAAACGGCTCGCCAACGAGAGCTTCGTCACGCGCGCCAAACCCGAAGTGGTCGACAAGACGCGACGTGATGCCGAGGATCAGCGCACGACCATCGCCTCGATCGAAGAACGGCTCTCGACGATGGGATGACGCTCAAACAGTCCTCGCCCTTGCTCGCTCCACCAACAGGACCTGCCTGCTCAAAACGCCGTCTGGACGGGGAATTAGGTTAGGCCCCGCGCCGCTTGGCCCGGGCGTCGCGCCCGAAGTACTTCTCCCAAGCGAGAGCGAATGGGCTGGCCACGAAGATCGAGGAGTAGGTACCGATGATGACGCCGATCATCAACACGAAGGCGAAACCGCGGATGACCTCGCCACCGGCAATGAACAGACAGACCAGCACCGTGAGGGTCGTGCCGGAGGTCAGGATGGTTCGGGACAGCGTCTGATTGAGGCTGGTGTTCATGATCTCGACCAGCGGCTTACGGCGCAGGCGCCGCATGTTCTCGCGCACGCGATCGAAGATGACCACCGAATCGTTGACCGAATAGCCGACCAGGGTGAGGAATGCGGCGATCGTGCTCAGGTTGAACTCGTAGTTCATCAGCGCGAAGAGGCCCAAGGTGATGAGGAAATCATGCACTACCGCCACCAACGCGCCGACACCGAACCGCAGCTCGAAGCGGAACCAGATGTAGAGCAGCATGCCGAAGAAGGACAGGGCGACCGACAGGATGCCCTTGGTGCGCAGCTCGGAGCCGATCTGCGGACCGACATTCTCGTTCTGCAGCACGTGGAAAGCACCGAGATGGGCCTGCTCTTTGAGGGTTGCCAGAGCCGCCTCACTCAGACCTTCGACCCCGGCGATCTGATCCCATGAGGTGAAGATCGTCACGTTGCGACGCGCGCCGAGCACCGCATCGGCAATCGTCGAGTACTCATTGCGCGCCGCGACTTCGTCGGCGGCCACGAGATTGTCGGGATCGGCGGTGTAAAGCAGGCTGGCGAGAGCATCGGCGCCGCGCTGGTTGAGATCGTGCTTGCCGCCACCATTGCTGTTGAAATCGCTGTCGAGCGCGGCGATGAGCTGCGTACCGCTGCCCTCTTCACTGCCGCCGACCACCGGTGCCTTGATCAGGACCTCGTTGGAATCAGGCGTTCCGTAGCGCTGGATGCCGGCTTCGCGCAGGCCGGCGTTCTCAAAGGTGCGGCGCAGCTGGTCGACATCCACCGCATCGCGCATCCGCACGGTGAGCTGCGTGCCGCCGGCAAAGTCGATCCCCAGGTTGAGACCGGTGAGGAAGAAGAGCTCGGCGGCGGCGACCACCAGCAGAATAAGCGACACCCAGATGAAGACCCTGCGGTACTTCATGAAGTCGATACGGCTATCGGTCAGAAACTGCATTTCCAGCTCCTACATGCTCCGGCGAAAAAGCCTCAGATCGACAGCTTGTCGATGCGGCTGCGGCGCGAGGTTTGATAGTCGAACAGCCAGCGGCTGACGAAAACAGCGGTGAAGATCGAGGCCAGGATGCCCACCGAGAGAGTGACCGCGAAGCCGCGGATCGGCCCGGTGCCGAACATGAAGAGAAACACCGCCGCGATCATCGTGGTCGTATTGGCGTCCAGGATGGAAGACCAGGCCTTGCTGAAACCGGCGACGATCGCCGACTTGACGGTTCGGCCGGAGCGCAGCTCTTCGCGAATGCGCTCGAAGATCAGCACGTTCGCATCCACCGCCATACCGATGGTCAAGACGATCCCGGCGATGCCGGGAAGGGTCAGCGTGGCGCCGAAGATCGACAGGATGCCAAACACGAGCACGATGTTGAGGACCAGGGCCAACACGGCGTTGATGCCGGTGAGCTTGTAGACCACGAGCATGGTAAGAATGACCAGAGTGAAGCCAATCAATCCGGCCTTGCGGCCTTTCTCGATCGAGTCCTGGCCCAAGGTCGGGCCAACGGAGCGCTCGGTCAGGTTGGTCAAACCGGCAGGCAAGGCACCGGATTTCAGCACGGTCACCAGATCCTGAACCTCGGGGAAGGTGAAACCGCCTTCGATCAATCCCTGGGAGGCGATACGTGAGTTGATCACTGGTGCGGAGACGACGTTGTTGTCGAGCACGATCGCCAGCTGGCGACCGACGTTGGCCCCGGTGACGTCAGCGAACTTCTTGCCGCCCTCGTTGGTGAGGAAGAAGTTGACCGCCGGCTCGTTGAACTCACCGCTGGTCGGCCGCGCGGTCTTGAGGTCACGCCCAGTGATCACCTGACGCTTCTCTAAGATCCAGAAATCTTCGCCGATGAAGTTCTTGTTGTCGTCGCGCAGGACCCGGCCCATCACCTCGTGCTGGGTGCCATCGGCACCGCGGTTGGCGTCGAGTGCGGCCTGCTCGTCAGCGTAGCTGCCGGTGTTGGCCTTGACCAGGCGAAACTCGAGGAAAGCGGTGTTCTTGATCAGGTTGCGGATGCGCTCCGGATCGTCGACGCCCGGCAGCTGGACGACGATCCGGTTGGAGCCCAGGCCCTCGTCATGGATGATCGGCTCGGCGACGCCGAACGCGTCGACCCGGTTACGGATCGTCTCTCGTGCCTGGTTGACCGCCAGCTCGCGAATGTTCTTGGCTTCCTGATCGGTAAGCTCGAGCTGCAAGAGGTCTCCCACGCGACGCATCTGCCAGCCCGGGTGGTAGCGCTCGACGATCTCGTCTTCGACGAAGTCGTCGCGATCAGACGGTACGCCGCGGACTTCGAAGCTCGAAGGACCGGTGCGCTCGATCTCGGCGCCGGTGATTTCGGCATCTTCGAGATCGCTTTGAATCCCGTCCATGGTATTGCCGGTCTCGGCCTTGATCGCGTCGTCGGTCTCGACCTGCAGCACCATGTGCATGCCGCCCTGAAGATCCAGCCCCAGCCGGATCTTCTCTCCCGGTGGGTAGGCCCAGATAGCGGCCAACCCCACGACCACGAGGATGACGATGAGGCGTGATAGGAGGCTACGGTCCATTTCAGTTGGCTCCTTGGTCTTCAGGCGAACCTTCCAGACCGGCAATGGCGCTCTTGGCGACCTTGACTTTCACGTTCTCGGCCAGCTTGAGGATCAGAGTCCGATCGTCCGTCTTGACGACCTCACCGTAGAGACCGCCGTTGGTCACCACCCGATCCCCCTTCTTCAACTCGGCGATCTGTGCCTCCAGCGTTTTGCGGCGCTGCGACATGGGCCTCCACAGAATGAAGTAGAAGACCAAGAGGATGAGCACCATCGGCATCAGCTGCACGAAGGCAGAAGGGGCTTGGGGCGCTGCTGCAACCAGTAGATGGGTCGTCATGGGTGGTCCTCGTGGTGGCCGGTACGCCCGGCGCAGCTGAACCTCACCGGGGTGGCCCGAGGGTCGTACGGTCTCCGAAAGTTGTTGATCGGGTTCGGATGCTGTCGCGGTTCTAGGAGCCCGACCTCGTCAGTCGAGCCTCGGCTGCTCCGGACGGTGAAGCCGAGGTGCGAGCAGTCGTCGCAGGAGGGCTCCCGTCAGCGTAACGGCCAGTGATCTCCTGTGCGAGATCCGCGAGCGTTCCAAGCTCGACACCCTCTCGCAAATCGGCCATAAAGTCAAGATAGTAGCGGACGTTGTGGATCGTCGCCAAGACCGCTCCGGTGAGCTCGCCGGAGCGCACCAGATGGTGCAGAAGAGCGCGACTCTGGCGCCGACACACCGGGCAGGTACACGCCTCGTCAATCGGCCGCGGATCCTCTCTGAAACGGGCGTTCTTGATTCGCAAGGTGCCATGGCGAGTGAAGAGCAGCCCATGGCGCGCATTGCGGGCCGGCAGGACACAGTCGAAGAGGTCGACGCCGTGGCGGACCGCGTGCAAAAGATCGAGCGGCGTCCCCAGGCCCATCAGGTAGCGCGGCTTGTCGTCCGGCAGCAGAGGTGCCGTCCATTCGACCACCGAACGGCGTTGCTCGGTGCTCTCGCCGACGCTCACACCGCCGACCGCGTAGCCGGGAAAGTCCAGCGCAATCGAACGCTGTACCGCCTGCTCGCGCAAGCCGCGGTAGACACTGCCTTGTACGATGCCGAAGAGGTAACCGGGATAACTCTCGGGCCAAGCCTCGCGGGCGCGCTCGGCCCAGCGCATCGTCAGATCGAGGGAGGCGGCGGCACCCTTCTCGTCGATCGGCCAGGGCGGGCATTCATCGAGCACCATGGCGATATCGACCCCGAGGCGGCATTGTGATTCGACGACGCTCTGCGGTGTGAAGCGAACCAACGAGCCGTCGAGATGCGAGCGGAAGGTGACTCCCTCAGGATCAATCTTGCGCAGCTTGGCGAGGCTGAAGACCTGGTAGCCGCCGCTGTCGGTGAGGATCGGTCCGTGCCAGCCGGTGAACTGATGGATGCCGCCGAGCCGCTCGATGATCTCGATCCCCGGGCGCAGGGTCAGGTGATAGAGGTTGGCCAGCATGACCGTCGCGCCCGCCGCTTCGAGCTCCTGCGCGGTCAGGCCCTTGACCGCCCCTTTGGTACCGACCGGCATGAAGGTCGGTGTCTCGACGACGCCATGAGCAGTGATCAACCGCCCTCGCCGGGCCTCACCACTGCGCGATAAAACCTCGAACTTCAACATCAGCTCGCTCTTGCTCCCTTGCTGTCGACTAGTCCCCGAGCCGAGAACCGCTCCGGCACGACGCAAATCCTCGCCCCGGCCGGCCGGCAATCATAAACCACATGCTTGACAGCCAACCGAGCTCGATGCTACGTTCGCCGCCCCTCAGAGCCCCGTGGGAGGAAAGCCAATGTCTGAGTTGAAACTCGGAACCAAGCACGAATGCGAGTCTTGCGGCACGAAGTTCTATGATTTCGGTAAGGCCGAACAAGTCTGCCCGCAGTGCGGCAAAGACCCGAAAGAAGCTGCCGAAGAAGGCAAGGACAACTGAGTCGGCGGCCGATCTCCTCGCCTTCGGGCTCGGTGCAAACTCCGGCGGCAGCGAGGCCAAGCTGTGCTGGGCGATCGACCATTTGCAGCGTCTCTTCGGCCCACTGAGGGTCGCGCCGCTCTACCGGACCGCACCCATTTCGCCCATCCCCCAGCCGGATTTCTTCAACACGGTCGTCTTGGCGCCTCTCCCCGCCACGACCGGAGAGGCGGCTGGCCCCGATCCACTGAAGGTCCTGGATCAGGTCAAGCGCCTCGAGAAGCAGGCTGGACGGCGCGATGGCGAGCGCTGGGGGCCGCGTCCGCTCGATATCGATCTGCTATGGTTCGGCGATCTGTGCCACGCTGGCGACCAGGGCTC
>JBCCGX010000740.1:0-5278 GCA_039029035.1 Acidobacteriota bacterium
CGCGTCCGGCGAGTAGGTGCCCTCCTGGAACAGGGTCCAGTCGCCACCGCCGGATCGGCGGAGCTCGAACCAACGCTCGCCCGAGTGGTCTTCGAAGTCACCAACATCGGTTTGCAGAACCCCGACGATGGTTTCGTGACTGCCGAAGTTGCGGTAGTTCAGCTTGTTCATGATGACCTCGAGCAGGGGGTCGAGGTCGGGGCCGGCGGGCTGCGGGATACACGAGAAGACGCCGATCGGCGGGCATAGGTTGGAGTCGAAATCAGCCACGATGATGTTCGGCAACTGAGTGAAGGTCGAGTTGGCCGCGTTGTCGAAATCGATGTCCAACTCCCAGATTTCGAGGATGTCGGTCACCGGGCTGGCGCCGGGGTCACCGTTGAGCTCTTCGTCGCGGTGGCGCATGAAGATGCCCGGTTCACCGGCCGGCGGCTCCGGTCCGTCGAGGTCGGCCGGGGTGAAGGTCTCGAAACCGAGGCCGGGCAGGCCCGGACCGGTCAGCTTCTGGGTGGCGCGCGCTGTCGGGCAGGTCGTGCCGTCGCCCGAGATCATGTTCGTCCGGTCGAAGGCGTAGACCGGCGGCACGTTGCCCTGCTGCGAGCTGGCAGCGTAGAAGTCGGGCCACACGCCGTATTTGGGATAGTCGGGGAAGGAGGGGTCGGCGAACTCGTAAGCGCACCAGCCACCGTTGATCGGATCGCCGGTCACGCGCGAGGTGTAGACGCACAGTCGGTTGCCTGAGGTAGCGAACTCGGTCAGCAGCCAGCGACCGGCGATGTGATCATAGAGGATGATCGGGTCGCCGAGGCCGGAGGTGCAGGGGCCGCTGGTGGCCAGGTCGTGCATGTTGAACTTGGCCTCGAGAGCGCCCGTGGTCTTGTTGTAGACCGTCACGTCAGAGCCGCCGCCGTTGATCGCCTCGATGTAGAAGGCCTCGCCGATGTCGCCGGAGGGATCGTTGGGGTTGGCAGTCGAGCTGTCGCCCTCGAAATTGAACACCTCGGTGACGGAGACGGGGCCGCGGGTGGCCTCCCATTGGCGCTCGACCAGCGGGTCGAGGCGCGGCATGGTGTTGATCACCGGATTGCCGTCACCGGTGTCGCGGCGAGGCACTTCACGGATCGGATCGCCCGGCTGCCATTCCGGCGGGGCGGGGAGGTCGCGCAGATTGACATCGACCGGCACTCCAACGATCTCGTCGCCAACGGCTTCGGCGCCGCGTACAACGACGCGCTCGGCGGCCTCTTCTTGCGCCAGGAGAGCTCCTCCCGTCAGTAGCAGGCTGACGGCGCACCAACAGACGACATGTTTCGGACCACTCCAACGTTTCATGAGTTGGGCTCCTTGGATTGGCCGTCCTTCGGCTTGGGAGCGGCCTCGGGAACGATCGATTCGATCAACTTGATCGGTCCCTTGTTGCTCTTGATCGAGAGACTGGGGCCAGCGACGCCGATTTTCGCCGTAGCCTGTTTCAGCTGACTTTTCTCGGATCTACGGATCGTGATCGAGTAGTCGGTGGTGATCTCACCGCGAGTCTCGAGCTCGACCTCGGCGCGTCCGCCGGACGGTAGCTCGGCGCGGATCGTGCCGGTCAGCGACTCGATCCGTGACGCGTCCTGCCAGCGGGTGCGGCGAAACTGCGCCAGGATGTCACCGTGCACGGTTTTGGCCCGCAAACCGCCGGCGATGCGCAGGCGCATGTCGCCGGTCTCGGTGCTCACGTCGAGATCGCCCTCGAGGCCGCGGACCTCGGCGAGCCCGGCAAGGGTGCGCAACGTCGTGTCGGTGTCGATCGGGACGAAGACGGTGAGGTCGACCCGGCGCTTGTTCCAGCTCGCCGGAATCTGTGGCAAGTCGAGCTCGGCTTCGTTGGGGTATTCGACCTCGATCCGTGTCGTGCCGCGACTGTTGTCGGCCGAACCTTCGGCCGAATCTTTAGCCTTGGCTTCGACTCGGGCTTTGCGCGGGTCGTCCTGGTGGCCCTGGACCGTCGCCAGGAAGTAGAGCTCCCGGCCTGCTCCGTGGCGCACGCGGATGTCGCCGTAGGGATTGATGATCTCGACCTCGTACCCGGCAGCCAGCTCGCCGTTCCACTCCTTACGCTCGATCGACCATTGCTTCTCGTCGATCGGCTCGGTCTCGTCGACCGGAGAGGCGCCAGTCGACTCGACCGCGCTCAGGATGCAGGCGATTAGGAGTGCCGAGGCGAAGACGGAGGTAGCGCGCAATCTCGATTGCATCGCGGAATCTTCTCGTGTTGGTTGTCGTTTGGAAGGCTGGAAACCCGGCATGGAGCCGCCTCCCTGCTGAGCTAACGGCACGGCTCTAGCGGCACGGCGCCCCTCGACGCAATCTCCGCTCCATGGACCAGGACTTCTGTTACCGTAGCATAAGAGCGAACGCGCTCGCTACCCTTGGGAGTGACCTGAGTCGGTCGATCATGGGCGGTGCCCACGCGGGGAAGGACGAGATGAATCGTCTTCTTCTTGGAGGCGCGCCAGACCTTGCTCGAGACCTCGGCCGAGCGGCTCGAGACGCTCGGCGGCAGTATCCCGGTCGGGGCTCCCGAGCGCCATGAAAAGGTGCTCGATCGCCCGGAAATTAGCCAGCTCGGCCGTTTCGATGAGATCGGCCCGGGTCGCCGCAAAGCTCCATTGTGGCTGCCAATCGCTCGGTCGGTCGGCGAGTACGCGACGCAGCTCGGCAAACGCGTCGACCGCCGGGGCAAGATGCTCCATCGCCAGGAGGCTAGCGATCTCGTAGGCCCGCAAGACGAGCTGAAGCTCGGGTGCTGCCGCTGCCAGGCCACCGCACAAGTGGCGGGCGAGGAATGTGGCTTCTTGGTAGCGACCGGCTGCAAAGAGGAACTCGACGGAACGTGTCGCGACGAGGGAGTCTTCGGGGAATTGCTGCAGCCACTCGGTGACGGTCGCCAGGGCAGCGCGCGGCTCGCGCAGTGTCTCGTGCTGCACGGTAACCAATCGAAGAAGGATCTCGCGGTCACTCGGCCTGGCCGCCAACACCTGGCGCAACGCCTCGCTGGCCGCCACCGCCTGGCCGCTGGCGACCAGTGCGCGGGCTTCGTCGGCGCGGACGAGGGGCCAGAGCTGTGGAGCCTCGTCTGGGGTTAGCCCCGTTTCCGGGGTCAGCACCGAGAGGGCCGCGCGGTAGGCATGGAGCGATTCCTCGAGCCGCTGCGCCGCGGTGCCGGGATCGCGCAGGGCGTGCGATAGGAGGGCGTTGCCGAGATGATGCTGGCTGGTCGCCCAGTCTCGTGGCCTGAGCTCGCGTGAGAAGATCTCGAGCGTCGATCGATGCGCCGCCGCAGCTGACTCCAGCAGCTTGTCGCCGGCCTCGCCCTCGGTACGGCTGCCGAGAGCCTCGAGCGCCGTGCCGAGATTGTTGGCGGTTGCGGCCCATTGGTCGGGATACTGTTCGCGGGTGAAGACTTCCATCGCCGCGCGATAGGCGGTCAGGGCTTGAGCGAAGGCCTGGCGGCTGACCTCGCCTTCGACCCGATAGCCAAGCTCTTGCAGGACGTTGCCGAGATGGGTCTGGGTCGTGGCCCAATCGCGGACGAGGTTGTGGGCGGTGAAGACCTCCAGGGCGGCGTGAAATGCCTGGGCCGCTTCGCGCAGCAGGAGCGGTCCGCGGTTCCCCATCGCCTGTTGGGCGAGGCTCGCCAGAGCCTTGCCGAGGCGATCCTGGGTTTCGGCCCACAGCTGGGGCAGGGTCTCGTTGGGAAGGGCTTCGATAGCCTGGCGTAGGACGGGGATCGCCTCGGCCAACCGTTCCAGCCCGGCTCCGCCGGGTGCGCGGCCGGCTAGGCCCTGCAGTACCGCGCCGAGGCCACTTTGGGCCGTGCCCCAAGCCGCAGGCTGCTGGTCGCGGAGCACCGCGCCAACCGCCGTACGGAAGGTTGCTTCGGCCTCTGACAGCAGCTGTTCCGCGTCCTCGGTCGGTGCTCGCCGGGCCGATGCCAAGAGCGTCAAGCCGAGGTTGCTGCCGATCACCGAGGTGAGCCGCGGTGCCTCGGCCTGCGCCAGGTTGTCGAGGGCGACCCGAAAGGTCGCACTCGCTTCACCCAGCTTGCCCGAGGCTTGCTCGCCCGTGGCGCGTAAACCTTGTTCGGCCAACGCGTTGCCGAGGTCGCTCAGGATGCGGCTCCATTCTCGTGGCGCGAGCTGGCGCCGGTTGCGTGCCAGGAGCTCCCGCAGGCGCTGCTCGGCGGCGGTGAAATCGCCGTCGAGGTAAGCCGCCAGAGCCGCGAGGCGAAGGGTTTCGATCAGTCGTTCCTCCAGCTCTCTCTTCCTCCCTGGCTGGCGGCTGCGCAGGGCCGTGGCTTCGGCCAACAAGCTGCCTGCGGCCCTATCGAGGGTCGAGCGGGCCGGCGCGTAGCGCCGCTGGCCGATCTGAGCCAAGCCGCGTGTGGCGAGATCGTCCGCGTCCTCCGCCGCACGACCACTCCAACGCTCGATCTCGGGCAGCACGTCGGCGAGACGGAAACCGTGCACGCCGGCCCACTCCGCCAGGGCGGCGGCAAAGTCAGCCTCTCGCCTCTCGGCGGTCGCCGGGCGAGCCCGAATCGCCGCGAGTGCCGCGTCGACGATCAAGCTACGCCGCAGTGCGTCGGTCCACACGAGCGGCGAGCCCTTGGGCACGAGCTCGACCTCGATCACCTCGGCAGACCTGGGAGCTGCGACCCGTACCCGTCCGCGCGCCGGCTGGCGGATCACCCAGCCTTGCCGGTCGATCGCCAGAGTGACTTCCGTCCCGGGCGGATGGGCCAGGGGGAGGGACAAGGCGAAGCGGCCGGCGAGATCGGTCTCGGCTGTGACCTGCGCTTCCGTGACGGCGATCTGAACGCCCCCGAGACCGCGGCGACCTCCATCCTCGTCGACAGTGAACAGGCGGCCACGCAAGAGTTGGGCGTCGACGGCCCCAGCCCAAAGGGTAGCCAAAGCCAACCACCAGCCGAAACTCGACCCGACCCGCCGGGATCGACCGCCGGGTTGCCTCTGCCACCCCATGACGCTACTTCTTGCCGCTCGCGCTGGGCTGATCGCGCGGGGTCTCTCGCGTCGCCGGTCGGGTCAAGCCTGGGGCTCCAGGGTCTTGCCGTAGAAGCGCACCACGGCGACGATGAGTGCACTGCCGGCCAGCAGGCTGATCCACACCGGCACCCCCAGCACGGTCAAGGCGTTGCCGACCAGCACTGCCACCGAGCCGGTGAGCATGGCGTAGGGCAGCTGGGTGCGCACGTGGTCCACATGGTCGC
>JBCCGX010000741.1:0-5271 GCA_039029035.1 Acidobacteriota bacterium
ACCCGCTGGCGGAAGTCGCCACAGAGCGTCTCGAGCTCCGCGGCGGGGATGTCCGCGTCGCTGGCATAGCCGCGAGTGTGCTTCACTTCGTCCAACATCTCGTCGAGTTGCACCCGGATCCCCTGACCCTCGGCCGGCTCGATCCCCGCCGCCTTCTCCATCACCACATCGGCGTACATCGAGATCAACCGTCGGTAGGCGTCATATACGAAGCGGGCGTTGTTCGTCTTGGCGATCATCGCCGGGATGGTGGCCGAAGTCAGGCCGACGTTGAGCACTGTCTCCATCATGCCGGGCATCGACTGCCGGGCGCCCGAGCGGACGCTGACCAGGAGCGGATTCTCCGTATCGCCGAAGCCCGACCCCATAATGCCGCCCATCGAAGCGAGGGCCGTGTCTACCTGGCTGGCGAGGTCTTCCGGGTAAGAACCGTCGTGGGCCAGGAAGTGGTTGCACACTTCAGTGGTGATGGTGAAGCCCGGCGGTACCGGAATCCCGATGCGGCTCATCTCGGCGAGATTGGCGCCCTTGCCCCCGAGCAGGTTTTTCATCTCGGCATTGCCCATGGCGTCGCCGGCGGCGAAGGTGTAGACATGGTCGGCCACAGCGTGTCTCCTGGGTTGATGAACGCCGAATTGTACAGCGCTCGGGTTGCAGTTCAAAACCCAGAGAGTGTGAAGGTTCCCTCGTAGAATGAGCCATGGCCTCTATGCCCAAGACCGTGACGGTGATCGGCGGTGCCAACCTGGATGTGGTCGGCTTGCCGAACAGCACGCCGATTCCAGGGGAGTCGATGCCCGGAAGAGTGACGGTCTCGGCGGGCGGAGTGGGGCGCAACGTGGCTGAGAACCTGGCGCGACTCGGAGTCGCAACGCGGCTGTTGACCGCGGTGGGGGAGGATGCCGACGGTGAGCGGATTCTTGCCGATTGCCGGCGCGCGGGAGTCGATGTCGACGCTGTACGGGTCGTCCGAGACGGCGAGACCTGTCGCTACCTCGCTCTGCTCGACGAGGCCGGCGATCTGCGCCTCGCCGTCTCGCAGATGGATCTGGTCGACCGGCTCGATGCCGACTATCTCGATCGCCACGCGGCGTTGATCGCCGAGTCGAGCCTCGTCGTCGTCGATGCCAATTTGCCGCCCAGAACCATCGAAGCGTTGTTACATCGGTGTACCGGGCAGCCTGTCTTTCTCGAGCCTGTGTCAGCGCCGAAGGCAGCCAGGCTGAAGGCGTTCGTTGGCCGCTTCCACACCCTCAAGCCCAACCGCGCCGAGGCCGAGGTGCTCACCGGTCGAGAGATCGGCAACGAGGCGGACTTGCAACGGGTACTGGAGCGCTTCCTTCGCCTCGGCGTGCAACGAGTCTTCATCAGCCTCGGGGTGGCTGGCCTCTTCTTCGGCGACGAACAGGGTTCGGGGTTGGTGCGTCCGCCCGCGACCCGGGTTGTGAACGCTACCGGAGCCGGCGACGCCGCCATGGCGGCCCTCGCCTACTGCTACAGTCGGGGAGACTCGACGGAGCACAGCGCTCGGTTCGCCGTTGGGGCCGCAGCGCTGGCGTTGTCCTCCGACGCGACGGTCCATCCGCAGATGTCAGAGACACGAGTCGAGAGGCTCCTTCGTCGGCCCTGACCTGAGCTGTCACGGTGGGGGCTCGAGCGTCGATCGCTCGATGTTATAGGTCAGGAACAGGCGATCGAGGCTCGATTGCCCTATGGCACGTCGCAACCTACGGCGATCGAGGCTCGATCGCCCGTTGGACGATGGCGACATGTCGCGATCGAGGCTCGATCGTCTGTTGGGCCCACCCGCCGACTCGTGATCGAGGCTCGTTTGGCGTGTCGAGCGATTGATTGTCGCGTGATCGACGATCGATCGCGATTTGCGTCAGAAGTGCACACGCCAGGACCGGCACTGGGGAAGGCGATCGACCCGCCCGTCGATCGCCTTTTCGGGGCCAGGCCGCCGAGCCTAGCCGGCGGCCACTCCGAGCCTGCCGGCTAGAAGGGGAACTGCGGGCAGTTGATCGTGTTGCCGTCGCAGCGCACCCAGTTCGAGCCTTCTTGGCAGTTGCCAACGTTGCTCGAGCAGAAGATCGTGCCGGTGGCGGTGCAGCGTACGTCGACGAAGCACATGTTCGGGCAGTAGTACTTGTTGCCGTCACATTTGACGAAGGCAGGCACAGCATGAGTGAACGCGGCACAGGTGCTGCCGGTGCACGACGCGGTGTTCCCGTCGCCGCAATCGAAGGAGGCGCTGCAACTGGAAGCGTCGACGCGGCGGTCGTCAGCCAGCGAGAAGTCGAGGGCAGTGAAGTCGTTGCCGAGGGCGCTCGCCAAGGTAACTTCCGACTCGGAGGGGGGGCTGATCTCAGCCGAAGGGGCCGCGATGGCAGGGCTCGCGTCGACCGCCGGGACGGTGTCTTCGGCGGCGAAGACCACGGGCGAGACGACGAGCGTGAGTAGCGTTAGTAGAGTGAGGCTTCGTTTCATTATCCTTCTCCTTTTGTCCTTGGGGAAATTCCCAGGTGTACTCGACGGACAGGACAAGAGAGCAAGGGTCGGGCCAGAGTGGACGGCTTCAAGCCTGGACTTGGTACTCGTCAATCCAGGCAGTGGTAGGCCTCGTTATCTGCTGCCCAGATACACTATTGAGAGATGTTTGAAGTGGCGAGCCGATCACGAGCGACCGAAGCCGCTGATCAAATGCCTGCCTCGATTCGAGGCGGAGTGCCTCGAATCGAGGCGGTGCAGGCCGAATCGAAGCAGGGCAATGGCACCCGCGCAAAGATCGCCGGAGTTGCCGATTTCAGGACTCGTCGTGCTCTGGTGCTGCATACCGGCGCAGGCGACGGCGAAGCGCCTCGCGCGAGATACCGAGCACGCGGGCGGCCTGGGAACGGTTGCCGGAGCAGCGGCGCAGGGCCTCTTCGACGACCTGCCGTTCGACCCAGGCGAGGCGGAGCGAGGCGGTGGACCGCAGGTCGAGGACCTCGAGAGCCTGGTCCGCGGTCGCGCTCAGTAGCGCAGAGCTGGCGGTGCCGAGCACCTCGTTGGGCGTGCCAGGTAGCTCTTTCGGTGCCTCTTTGGGTGTGCCAGGCACCTCGCTTGGGGTACGAAGGGAGTCGAGCATGGCCGAATCGATCGGCTGGCGCTCCGGGCATTGGTAGATCAGGCGCCGGACTTCGTGCTCTAGTTGGCGGACGTTGCCTGGCCAAGGACGAGTGACGAGGTCGTCGAGGGCGCCCCGGGTAATGCCGACGACCGCGTTGCCGGCCAGGGAACCGTAGCGGTTGAGGAAATGCTCTACCAGGGGCGGGATATCTTCGTGCCGCTGGCGCAGGGGCGGCACCCAGGCGACGAGACCGGCGAGCCGATAATAGAGGTCGCGGCGCATCTCGCCGGTCGCCAGCTGACGTTCGAGATCGGTGTTGGTCGCCGCGATAATGCGGACGTCGAGGGCGACGGGCGATTCTCCGAGGGGCAGAATCTCGTTCTCTTGCAGGGCGCGCAGGAGCTTGGCTTGGAGCGATGGGCGCATCTGACCGATCTCGTCGAGGAAGAGCGTGCCGGTTCGGGCGAGCTCGAATTTACCGCGCCGTGCGGTGACGCCGGTGGCGACGCCGGCACCGATGCCGAAGAGCTCGGCCTCTAGCAGATCGTCGGGAATCGCCGCGCAGTTGATCGCCACGAAGGGGCCTTCGCTGCGCGACGACGAGAGATGGAGACTGCGCGCCAGGCCTTCTTTGCCAACGCCGGTCTCCCCGTACAGGAGGATCGGCAGGTCGGTGGCGAGGACCGGGCGGAGCTGGCGGTACACGGTCTGCATCGCGGTGGACCTGCCTGGGACGTAGCCGTCGACGAAGCGCATCGACAGATCGGTGTCGCCTTCGCCGGTCTCGTGGACGGTCGAGGTCCCGAGGTTGGCGCGGCGTTGGGTGGCCGGTAAGCTGCTGGCTGGTAGCTCGATCGCCAGCTCGACATCGGCCGATTGCAGCGAGATTACCCGCAGGGTCACCGGCCCGAAGTGGAGGTGATCCCCCAGTCCGGCGCGAACTCCTCGTGCCGGGGTTCGGTTGACGAAGGTGCCGTTCTTGCTCGCCAGGTCCTCGATCCACAAGTGATCGGCTTTGGCGACCACTACCGCGTGCAGTTTGGAGACGCCGCTGGACGCCAGACAGACTTCGTTTTGACCCCCTCGGCCGACTCTGTTGCGGCCGGGGCCCAGGCGGAACGTCTGGGTGATGCCCTCGACGTCGCCTCGCAGGGCCAGACAGACAGCGTCCCGGCGCCGGGTGGCCTGACTCATGTGGACCCTCCCCGCTGCTGTAGCCAGGCCTCGACCGCTGCCAAGTCGCGAGCCGATCGCTCCCCGAGCTGGGTGTAGGTGGCGCGCGCGGCCTCGGCGAGCTCGGCGGCTCGCGAGCGCTCTCGATCCGTGGCCCCCAAGGCCCGTGCCAGTTGGAATCGGCTGCGAGCGAGCTCCGCCGGATCCCCCTGCGGATGGTCCAGGCGCAGGCTCAGCGCCCGCTCGAGGGGTGCGATGGCCTCTGCCGCGCGGTCTGCCTTGATCAACGTTTGGGCCATGGAGGTTAGAGGGTGAGCGAGGTCCGGATGGTCGCTGCCGAGCGCGCCCTCGAGCACCTCCAGAGAGCGCCGGTAGTAGGGTAGAGCGTCGTCGTAGCGGCCTTGTTCGCGCTCGGCGCCGCCGAGATTGGCGAGCACTGTGGCGAGGAACGGATGGGCGGGGCCGTAGCTCTGCTCCAGCAAGTCGAGACCGCGGAGCAGGGGCTCGGTCGCCGCCTCGTAGCGGCCGAGGAGAAGGTAGCCGGTGCCGATGTTGCTGAGCAGCGCGCCGTGACGACTGGCCGACGGCTCGGGCTCGGTGGCGAGGGCGGCCTCGAAGTACTCGATCGCCTGCACCGGACGGCGGGCCACGCTCTCGACCAGGCCGAGGTGGTAGAGGCGCTGCGCTTCCAGCTCCCGGCGATCGCCCAGGCGGCCGATCGCGGCCTGCGCCATCTCGCCCCACAAGCTCGCATCCTCCGGCCGGCCGCCCAGGTAAGCGGGCAGAATCAGGCCGTTCAGGGTCTGTGCCAGGAGCTCGTCATGGCGGTTCGAGATGGCGATGAGCAGCGCCGCAACGAGGTGCTCACGCAGCTTGGCCGGGTTGCCGAGCCGGCCTTCGGCGCGTCCCAGTTGCAGCAGGGCTTCGCCGACCAACGGCGGGTAGCCGGCCAGGCGCGCATCGGCGAGGATCTCTTTGTTGCGCTC
>JBCCGX010000742.1:0-5271 GCA_039029035.1 Acidobacteriota bacterium
CCCAATTGCAGTGGCAGTCGAAGACCGCGCCAATCACGCCTCCGTTGAGGAAGGTGCCGTAGGCCGCGTGGTAAGGCTCCGGAGCCCATTCGCAGAGCAACGTCTCGGGATCGTCCGCCGTGGGCACGCTGCGGATGCGCAACCCCTTCGAGTTCGCCGGACCGCAGCCGAAGCAGGTGCCCTGGGGGGCGAACCGTTCCTGCAGTGAGAGCTCGTCGGGGTCTGCCATGGTGGGCTCGCCTCGGCCTAGTCGCCCTCGGCCAAGGCGGCGGTGATTTTCGCCACCAGGTCGGCTGCATCGGCCGGGTCCAGGCTGCGCGCGTTCCAGCCGATGCCCAGACCGTCCGGCCCGCGGCGGGGAATGATGTGGAAGTGGACGTGAAAGACCGCCTGGTGGGCTGCCGCGCCGTTGTTCTGCAGCACGTTGTAGGCCGTCGCGCCCGTCGCTGCGAGCACTGCTCGGCACAATCGGGGCAGTACCCGGCCGAGCGCGGCGCCGGCCTCGTCCGACAACTCGTGTAGATGCGCCTTGCGCTCCTTGGGGATCACCAGCGTGTGGCCGTGTGCGATCGGGCCGATGTCGAGGAAGGCGAGCACGTGCTCGTCCTCGTAGAGCCGGTGGCACGGAATCTCCCCGGCGAGGATCTTGTCGAAGATGGTCTCTGCATGGTCGCTCATGGGTCTATTGTAGCGGAGCAGTTCGCGGCCGAGGGATTCCCCGAGAACCGCGAGGTGCAGGATCCCGCATCCCGCGGTTCGGTCGGTCAAGTTCCGCTTGCTGCGACGGCTTCTGCAGGCCTCTCGCTCAGGACGAAACGATCACCCAGCGTCTTGTCTTCTGAAGATGGTCCTTCTCGGTGGTTTTTTACGCGTGGTTAATCGAGGAGGCGTGCGGCGGCCTTGGGGCGCGGGAAGACCGTGGGTTGCGGGGAGACCTTGGGATGACAACTCGTTTCTTGTTGGGCTGGACTCTGATGTTCTTTGGCTGGCCCGCTCTGGGGGGCGGGCAGGGTGCCGGTGTGGTTGTCGAGATCGTGCATGAGGGCTTTGCTGCCCACCGGGCCGACCTGCGTCCGGGTGACCTGCTGGTGGGTTGGGAGCGGGCCGCCTCACCGCCGGCCAATCCGCTGCCCGCGAGCGGAGCCATCGACTCGCCGTTCGACCTCATCGAGATCGAGATCGAGCAAGCGCCGCGCGGTGAGCTCACGCTCTCTGCGATGAGAGACAGACGGCGCATGGCTATCGTCGTGCCCGTAGGCAACTGGCGGCTCCGTACGCGACCTCGACTCTCCACGGCCGGGCTCGCGGCTTATGAGGATGCTGCGGCTCTGATCGACCAGGGAGCGATCGATCAGGGATTGGCATTGTGGCTCGAGCAAGCTTCGGCCTGGCGGGAGTCCGGCGATCTCCGAGCGGCTACTTGGCTGTTCTTCAGGAGCGCCCGTACGGCGGCTGAGAATCGACTCTGGGACCTGGCAGATCACGCCTTCGAAGAGGCGAGACGGTCGACGGAGGCTGAGAGCTGGGTCGCTGCGATTGTCATTGATGGCATGGCCAAGGCATTCCTTGATCGGAGCGAGTTCGAGCGTGCCACGGCGGCTTACCGCGAGGCGCTCGAGATCCGCAGGATGAGCTCGGCCAGGAGCCTGGGCGTCGCCAAGAGTCTCAACAGCCTCGGTTTAGTGGCTTGGTACCACAGCGATCTGACGGCGGCCGGGGATTTCTACAGTCGTTCCCTGGCAATGCGAGAGAAGCTGGCGCCGTTCAGTCTCGATGTCGCCATGAGCCTCAATAATCTCGGGGCGGTGGCCTGGTCTCGTGGAGATCTGGCGACCGCTGAAGAGAACTTTCGCCGTTCCCTTACTATTCGCGAAAAGCTGACACCGTCGAGCTCGGACGTGGCAGCGAGCCTCGCCAACATTGGGGGTGTCGCCATGGCACGGGGTGATCTGGTTGCAGCCGAAGGCCTCTTTCGCCGCGCCCTGAGTCTCGATGAGAGGCTCGCGCCCGATAGCCTCGACATCGCGATCAGCTTCGGCAATGTCGGCGAGGTGGCCAGGAGGCGCGGTGATCTGGCTTCGGCCGAGGCCTACTTTCGTCGCTCCCTCGTCATTCGCCAGAAGCTCGCCCCGAACAGCCTACATGTGGCCAGGAGCTTTCTCAATCTCGGAGTCGTGGCGGTCGATCGCGGCGACCTGCCTTCGGCCGAGGCTTACTACAGGCGATCCCTGGAGATTGAGGAGAAGTTGGCGCCACAGAGCCGGAGCGCCGGAATCGTCCTCAACAACCTTGGTGTCGTTGCCATGGAGCGCGGTGCTCTGGCTTCGGCCGAGGCTTACTTTCGTCGGGCCCTAACCATTTTTGACGAGCTCGAATCGAGCGGCCTGCCCACCGCGGCGTGCCTCGCCAGCCTCGGAAGTCTGGCTGTCGAACGGCAGGATCTGGAAACCGCGGAGAGCTACTTTCGTCGCTCCCTGGCGATGCACCAGGAAGTGGCGCCCTCAAGTGTCGCGACAGCGGAGATCCTACGCTTGCTAGGCGACCTCGATCTCGATCGTGGGGACCTGGGCTCTGCCGAGGCTTGGTACGAACGCTCTCTGGCTATCCGAAGAGAGCGAGCGCCAGGAAGCGCTGTCGAGGCCGAGTCATGCCAGAGGCTCGCGGCGCTCAACCGGCTCCGAAATCGATTCGATCAGGCGCTGGATTTCTATGCTTGCGCGGTCGATGCGTTGGAAGCCCAGAGAAGCAAGCTCGGCGGCTCGGACGAAGTCCGCTCGGGCTTTGGAGCCAAATACGGCGACATCTACCGAGAATCGATCGACTTGTTGGCCGACTCGGGTCAGGAGGTCGAAGCGTTCCACCTGCTCGAGCGCTACCGAGCTGCGGAGCTGGTGCGCCTTCTCGCGCAGCGCGATCTGGTCTTCCCGTCGGACCTCCCGCGGGAGCTCGAAGCCAGGCGACGCCAGGCCAATCAGAGCTATGACCGAGCCTTTGAAAAGTGGATGCATCTGCCGGTCGAGGTCGGTGTCGAAGAGCGGCAGGAGGCTCACCAGGAGCTCGAGGCGGCGCGCCGGCGCCAGGACGAGATCCGGGCTGAGGTCCGCGCCGCCGCGCCGCGTCTCGCGGAGTTGCAGGATCCCAAGGCCCTCGACCTGGGCGCAGTGCGCGCGGCTCTCGATCCCGGGACCCTGCTGCTCTCATATTCGATCGGCGAGGAAGAGAGCCATCTCTTCGCCGTCGAAGCCAGGCACGGATCCCGGCAAGGGGAGGAAGAGCAAGGCTCTGGCCTGCAAGAGGTGCCACTAGCCTTCGGTGAGGCAAAGCTGCGTACGGAGATCGAAGACTTCCGTCAGGCGATCGGCCGAGGCCGCGTCGACCGACGCAAGGATCAGGCCCTGCTCCTTGCCAGGCGGTTGAGCGAGCAACTGCTGGCCCCGGTCTCCGACCGGATCGAACGAGCCGAGCGCTTGCTGATCCTCGCCGACGGGCCGCTGCACTCCTTGCCCTTCGCTGCCCTGGTCGACCCGACCGTGATCGACGGCCGACGCTTCCTGGTCGAGGCCAAGCCGATCTACCATGCGGCTTCGGCGAGTGTCTTCGCCCTGCTGAAGCAGGAACGGCGCGAGCGCCGAGCGACTCGCTTGACCGCCTTCGGCGATCCGCACTACCCGAGGCACCGAGCATCGGACGAGGCGACAGGCCCGCAGCTGCGGGCAGCCCTTCGCAGCGGATTCGACTTTCCGCCCTTGCCGGCGACACGGCTTGAAGTCGAGTCCCTTCGCCGGACCTATCCTCAAGGCGCGGAAATCTTCCTCGGTGAGCAGGCAACCGAGGAGAAGGCGAAAGCTGTCGGCCGCCAGACGACGCACCTTCACATCGCTTCGCACGGGCTGCTCGACGATCGATTCCCCCTCGATTCGGCCCTCGTGCTCACCCTGCCGGAGGTCTGGAAGGAAGGCCAGGACAACGGCTTGCTGCAAGCCTGGGAAATCTTCGAGCAGGTGCGGATCGACGCTGATCTGGTAACCCTCTCGGCCTGCGACACCGGGCGCGGCAAAGTCCTGGGGGGCGAAGGACTCCTGGGCCTGACCCGTGCGTTCCACTATGCCGGCGCGCGCTCTGTTCTGGCTTCGTTGTGGAGCGTCGCCGACGAGTCCACAGGCCGGCTCATGCAGCGCTTCTACGTCTACCTCGAGGAGGGCCTGAGCAAAGCCGACGCCCTGCGCCGGGCCCAGCTCGATCTCGTGCGGGGCAACGAGCTCTCCCATCCCTTCCACTGGGCCGGCTTCCAGCTGATCGGAGACTGGCGCTAGCTGCGTGGCTCTCTCACTCCGAGCTGCCGGCCTCGATCGAGTACTCGGCCACCGAGTCGCCCGATGCTGCGTTGCTGATGACGACTACCGAGCTGCCTGGTGGCAGCCAATCGCTCGGCACAGCCAAGGTCAGGTGGCCGTCGGATCGCGGCACGAGACCGTCCAGGCGTCGGAGCGGTTCGGCCTCCCCGGGCTCGTAGACCTCGAGGACACAGCCCGCGGCGCAGTCATTGCCACCGGCGAGCAGGACCAGCACGAGCTCCTCGGCATCCTCGTGCAACGCAACCGGATTGGCCGCAGCCGGCGGCGGCTTGCGGCCTTGGCGCAGGAGGGGCTGTGTGGCGGGCAGCAGCTCGACGACCGGCAGGTTGGTGCGGGCCGTGACTGTGGTGGTGAGCGCGCGGGTGTCGGCCAACTGCTGCCAGGTTCTCAGCCAGCCGATGCCCGCGATGATGGCGACGAAGCTGGCCGCCCAGGCCAGTTGACGCCAGTGCCGGCTGGTCGGCTCTCTGGTCCGTGCGCCTGCCTGGCCTTGCGCCGACTTGGGCGCTGTTGCAGTGATCGAACCTGTGTTGGCCGGCTCCTGACGCACCGTGGCCACTTCTTCGGAGCAGCGCTCGCATTGCGCCAAGTGGCTCTCGATCACTGCCCGCTGACGTGAAGGCATCGGCTGGGCCATCGCGTAATCGAGCAGTAGATCCACCGGCAGATGACCTTCGTAGAGGTCCCACGCCGTCCGCGTCTCACGTTCCTCTCGTCGGCAGGCGTTACAAGTCGCCAGGTGGGCCTCGAGCGCTTGAGCTTCATCGTCCGCCAGGCGACCGTTCAGATAGACCGGCAGGTTTTGAGCCACTTTGTAGCAGCTCGTCGCCTGTCCATCATCGGAGGACTGCGTGGTGCGTTGCCGTGTGTCTTGCTCCGCCATCAGGGCTGCTCTCCGACGGCGAGATTCTGCTGC
>JBCCGX010000743.1:0-5256 GCA_039029035.1 Acidobacteriota bacterium
GAGAAAGATCGGCAGTGGCTCGACCTTTTCGATGCACGTAGCGTCCAGGCCGGCCGGATCCGGCTCGGCGAGGAACTCGGTCACCAGCTTGGGCATACAGCCGCGCTCGAGGACGCCGTGGCCCATGCCGGGCACCACCAGGTGGCGTGCGTTGCTCATCGTGGCGAGCAGCTGCTCTCCCAGGTAGGGCGGCGTCACCGGATCGTTCTCGCCGGAGAGGATCAGAGTCGGCAGATCGCTCGTGAGCGGCAGCTTCTCTTCCGCTGGCACCTCCTTGTGCGGCCACACACGGCAGGCGCGCTGCAGGTGCCGGGGGACGTCGTCGCGTAGAAAGCCGGCGGTCGCCGCCGCGTCCAGCGCGGCCGGGTCGTAGAACGCCGCGTCCTCGGCACAGTTGACCGACAGCGACATAGGAGTGTTGATCGAGGACCCGAGACTCTCGGCCACCATCATCCACTGCGCGGCGAGTCGGGAGACGTGACCCGCAGCAGCCCGGTCGACGAGCACCGGGATCAGCGCCGCGGTCTCGGGCGAGTAGAGCAACAAGCGGAGAGCCTGCCCTGCAAACTCGCGGGTAAACTCGAAATCTACCGGCTCGCCGGTGCGCGGGTGGCTGACGCTCATCGCCTGCGGCTGCTCTTCCAACCCAGCCAGGAATTCGTTGAGCCGAGAGGCCAGATCGGGCAGCGTCTCACGGCATGTCTCGTCCGCTTCGCAGCGCGCGAACAAAGCGTCGAGGGCGCGCTGGGTGTCGTCACCGAAGCTGACGGCCAGGTTCAGATCGAGCGGTGCGATGCCATCGACGACGATGGCTCGAACGTGCTCGGGGAATTGGCGGGCATAGGCCTGCGCCAGGCGGCTGCCGTAAGAAATGCCATAGAGGTTGACCGTCTCGTAGCCCAGGCGCTGGCGGATCAGATCCATGTCGAGCACCGACGCCGTGGTGGTATAGGCCTTCGGATCAGTCACGTCTTCGACCTGCTCCAGACAGGCCTGCATGAGATCCTCGAGCGCATCGGCGTCGACATCGAAAGAGGACTCGCTCCCCTCGTCGCAGCGCAGCAGGGACAATCGCCCGGTGCCGCGCTGATCGATCATCACCAGGTCGCGCTCGCGGCGCACCCGCTCCAGGGTTCGCACGGTACCCAGGAAGGCCTCGGTCGACGCCTGACCCGGGCCGCCAGCGAGCAGCAGCAACGGATCGGGCTGCGGGTCGCGCCGGACCGCCGGAAGCACAGCGAAGCGCAGCTCGATCTTGCGTCCATCGGGCGCCGCATGGTCTTCCGGCACTTCGGTCCGAGCACAGAAAGCCTCCACACGTCGCGGCGTTCCGGACGCATCCAGGCGACAGGGCTCGAGAGTCACTTCGCCGCGCTCGAGGGCGGCGACGGGCAGCGCCAAAGCGAAGCCCAAAGTAGAGAAAAGGATCGTGTTTCGCACAGCGCGGCGGACGCTATCACAGCCATCAATCGCCTCGATCGGCTCCTGCGAACCACCGCTCGGCCCTAGCGGGCCATCGCGATCCGTCATACCGGGAGTAAGTGCCATGGAGGTGGTGTACGGACCGCCGGACGGTCTATTCACTGCGAAAGAAAAAAATTCGCGTAGGGATGGCCGACAACGCCTCGTTACGCCACGGCCTGACGGAAGGCCCGTGCTACGATCCCCCTCCTCGAAATGGATTTCTCCAAGTCCTCTCTCCCGGGCATCGCCTTGCCCGTCGTCGGCGCCGCGGCCCTGCTGTATCTGCTCAGCGCAGCGACCGCTCAGCTGATGCCGGTCGAGCAGCTCGACTTCGGGCGGTCGCTCAACCTGCCGACGCCCGTATACGCTCTCTACCTGGCGGTGTGGATGGCTTACGCCTCGCTGGCGGCCGGCCTGCTGGCACTGGGTCTGGCACGCTGGCTCGGCAGCGGCGATCGGGCCTCCCGTCTGCAAGCGGCCTGGATGCAGGCCAGCGACCGCAAATGGATCGTCTACACCAGCCTCTTCGCCTTCCTGATCCCGGCGGCGCTGCGCACCTACTTGCTCGGCGGCGCGCCCCTGACCGACGACGCCTCGGCCTACCGCTACATGGCCCAGGTGCTGGCCGGGGGCAACGTCTACGGTGAGTCGCACCCCCTGAAGCTGTTCTTCGACAACCGCTTCATGATCAACGACGGCAAGGTCTACTCTCACTTCTTCATCGGCTGGCCAGCGCTCATGGTGCCCGGCGTTCTGCTCGGCATCCCGGGGCTGATGAACGCGGTCTACTCGGCCTTGACGGTTCCGGCGCTGTTCGCCGTGCTGCGCCGCCTCACCAGCAGCGCCTGGGCGCGGGCCGGGGCGGTGCTCTACCTGAGCTCACCGATGCTGATGCTGGCGGCGGCCACCGAAACCTCCCACACCAGCTGCGTCGCTGCCCTCGCCTGGCTCACCTGGTTGTGCCTCAGGAGCCGCGACGCCGACGCTCCGGGGTGGGTGCACCCGGCGGTGGCGGTGACCTTCTGCATCGCCTTCTTCATCCGCCCGACCTCGGCCTTGGGCGTCGGCGGGCCACTGCTGGTCTGGTGGCTGCTCGGCCTCAAACCCTCTTCCCGAGTGCGCGCCGTGATCTCCTTCGCCCTGCCGGCGATGGCCTTGGCGGCCCTCTTCCTGACCGTCAACAAGCTCCAGACCGGTGCCTTCTTCGAGGTCGCCTACCAGCGCGCCTTCACTTACGCCCAGGAGAACGACTTCCGCTTCTCCCTCTGGCCACCGGGCTTCGACGGCGGAGCCTTCACCGAGCTCGAGTTCCGCGGCGTGGAGCGCTCCCTGGCCATCCTCGGTGCGGCTCTCTACCGCCTCAACGTCACTTTTCTCGGCTGGCCGTGCTCGCTGCTCTTCGCAGCCTTCGCCGGCCGGGGTAAACTCCGTAGCACACTCCGCTGGTCCATCCTCACCTTCCTGATCCTGCACTTCTACACCAACAACGTCGGCATCGACACCTTCGCGCCGATGCACTACTTCGAGCTCGCCTGGCCCTTCCTGCTCCTCAACCTATGCGGTCTCCACAAGCTCACCCAGTTCCTCGCCGGCACCGTCGGCCTGCCCTGGCGTTTTCGCCCCAGCGTTTTGCCCACGGCGGCCCTCACCGCCTTGATCGGGATCAGCCTGCTCAGCTACACACCGCTGCGCTTCGGCGCGATCGGACGGATCGCCGACAACATCGCCATGCCGCAACAGGCGGTGGCGCAAGTAGGCCTCGGCCGCAGCGTGATCTTCGTCCAGCATCCGTTTATCCAGTACTGCCGCAGCGCACCGGCGGTGGGCTGGGTCTTCGTCCGGCCCAACAACGATCCGCAACTCGAGAATGCCATCTTGTGGGTCAACCACCTGAGCGTCGAGAAGAACAAGCTGCTCATGCAGCGCTTCCCGGACCGCAAAGGCTACATCTTGGCCTGGGATCCGCAGTGCAGGATCGTCTTCCTCGATCTCGAGCGACTCGGCCCCGGCTCAGTGCCCGACGCGCCGGTCTCGGGCATCGACCAGGTGGGCACGTGATAGGGGCTCCTGATGACCGCTGAAGAAGTTAGAGAGAACAAACTCGCCGGCAAGAAGGCGGTGATTATCGGAGCGGGTCCGGCTGGCCTGACGGCCGCCTACGAGCTGGCGTCGAAGTCGGGCATCGACGTTCTGGTGTTGGAGAAGAGCGAGCGCATGGGTGGCCTCTCCTGCACGGTGGAGTACAAGGGCAACCGGATCGACATCGGCGGCCACCGCTTCTTCTCCAAATCCGATCGGGTGATGGACTGGTGGCTCGACATTCTGCCGATGGAGGCTTCCGACGGTGGTGAGACCGAGATCACCTACCACCGTAAGTCGCGCACCATAGCCACCGAAGAGGTGGGTCCCGATCCGGAAGTCGAAGACCGAGTAATGCTGATTCGCCAGCGTCGGTCGCGTATCTATTACCTGCGGCAGTTCTTCAACTATCCGATCAGCCTGAGCCTCGACACCCTGAGCAAGCTCGGCCTGTGGCGCACGATCAAGATCGGCCTGAGCTACATCAAGAGCACCCTCTTCCCGATCCGCAACCCGAAGAACCTGGAAGAGTTCTTCATTCAGCGCTTCGGCAAGGAGCTCTACCTCACCTTCTTCAAGTCCTACACCGAGAAGGTGTGGGGCACCAGCTGCCAGGACATCAGCGCCGAATGGGGCGCCCAGCGCATCAAAGGGCTTTCGGTCACCAAGGCGATCGTCCACTTCCTCAAGCAGCTCCTACCGCGTAGCGGCAGCTCGGATATCGCCCAGAAGGGGACCGAGACCTCGCTGATCGAGCAATTCCTCTACCCCAAGCTCGGCCCGGGCCAGATGTGGGACGTGGTGGCCGAGCGCATCGTCGAGATGGGGGGCAAGTTGGAGACGGGCTACGACGTCAAGCGGCTGCTCACCGATGGCCAGACGATCCGCGCGGTGGAGGCGGTGCATCTTGCGACCGGCGAGACCCACACCTTCGAGGCCGACTACTTCTTCTCCACCATGCCAATGCAGGAGCTGGTGCAGGGGCTCGACTGCGAAGTACCGGAGGATATTCGGGCGATCAACGACGGCCTGATCTACCGCGACTTCGTCACCGTCGGCCTGCTGGTCGAGGAACTCGAGATCAAAGAGGCCGACGACGAGGGTCGCCCGGGCCTGATCCGCGACAATTGGATCTACGTTCAGGAGCCCGACGTACTGGTCGGCCGGTTGCAGATCTTCAACAACTGGAGCCCCTACCTGGTGGCCGATCCGACCAAGGTCTGGGTCGGCCTGGAGTACTTCTGCAACGACACCGACGACCTGTGGCACATGAGCGACGAGGAGCTCGTGCAGCTCGCCGCCAAGGAGCTCGCCCACATCGACATCATCGACCGCAACAAAGTGCTCGATGGTGTTGCCCTGAGGGTGCCCAAGACCTACCCGGCTTACTTCGGCACCTACGACCGATTCGACGAGCTGCGCGCCTACTTAGACGCCTTCGACAACCTCTTCCTCACCGGCCGCAACGGCATGCACCGTTACAACAACCAGGACCACTCCATGCTCACCGCCATGGTGGCAGTGGAGAACGTCCTCGCCGGCCGCACCGACAAATCGAATTTGTGGGACGTGAATACGGAAGACGAGTACCTCGAGGAGCGCAGCGAAGGCAACGGCAAGTAGGCCAGCTCTCTGTGCCTCGAACCGGGCCTTGCGGACGACCGGCATCGCGCCGAATCGAGATCGAGCCCCCTTTTCGCAGGACCCTGAGGA
>JBCCGX010000744.1:0-5250 GCA_039029035.1 Acidobacteriota bacterium
ACCCATGGGCCAACACGCCAACACCTACCTTTTACTCTTCTCCCACCCCTACCTCGTCGAGAGCTTGCTGCGCGACTTCGTCCCCGGCGATTGGGTGCGCCAGCTGGACTTCTCGACCTTGGAGAAAGTCGGCGCCAGCTATGCCACCGATGACGTGCGATCTCGCCATGACGACCTGGTGTGGCGCGTGCGGGGCCGACCCGCCGGCCAATGGCTCTACATCTACTTGCTGCTGGAATTTCAGCGCCGGGACGAGCACTTCATGGCCGTGCGGATCATGGCGTACCTGGCTCTGCTGTACCAAGATCTCATCCGCCAGCTCGACTTGGGCTCGGGCGACACGCTGCCTTGGGTGTCGCCGATCGTCTTGTACAACGGCCATGTGCGTTGGAAAGCCCCGACCAACCTCGGCGACCTGCTGCCCGAAGGCCCCGCCGGGCTGGAGGCCTTCCGTCCGCGGGTCGAATACCTTCTGCTGGACGAAGGCGCGTTGTTGGAGCGCGCCCTCCGAACCGCGGCCAACCCGGTGGCCAACCTGTTTCGTCTCGAGCACGCCGGCCCCGACGAAGCCCTGGCGGCGACGCGCGCCCTGCGCGCCAGTCTCCAGGGTCCACGCCACCGCGACCTACGTCGTGCCTTCGTGGTGTGGTACACAGGCGTTTTGCATCGTCGACTTGGAAGTGTAGAGTTACCTGAGCTGCACCATCTCGAGGAGGTCGAGACCATGCTGGAAGAACGAGCCCCAATGTGGACCGAGATCTGGGAAGAACGCGGCCTCGAGCGAGGTCTGAAGCGCGGTCGGGAGCAGGGCCGGGAGCAAGGCCAGCGCGAAGGGGAGTCGAAGATGTTGCTGCGCCAGCTCGAGCGACGCTTTGGCGCGCCAGGTACCGAAGTGCAGCGGCGGGTGCGATCGGCCGATGCGGACCGGTTGCTGGAATGGGGCGACCGGATCCTCACCGCGGAGCGGATGGAAGACGTCTTCGGCGACGCTTGAGGGATCCCTCACCCCCTCCCACCCAACCAGGCCGGTCTCTCCACCCCGGCCCGGGCCAGAATGGCGGTGGCGGTGTGGTGCGACTTGAGGGTCCGCACCATGACGAAGCGCCGCTGGGTGCGCGGGCTGTACCAGATCTCGTGCGCGCCCTTGCCCTGGCGCTCGAACCGGCAGCCGTGGGCTACCAGCCACTTCCCCAGCCGGCGGTTGAGGGCGGCGCTCAAGGCCCGGCCCTCGCCTTCTTCCCCCGACTCCTCTCCCTCTGCTTCCCTTTCCCCCTCTGCTTCCCTTTCCCTCTCTGTCTCCCCCTCTCCCGGGTGGGGCTCAGGGGTGGGTGGGAGAGGGGTTCGGGGGGTGAGGGGGTGTAGATGGTGCTGATGGTGTAGATGCTCAGGCCCCCTCCGGAAACGAATGCAGGCACCGATTCCCAGAGCGGCTGGGGGATCTGCACCATCTGCACCATCTACACCCCTCCCCCGCCGGAAGCGTCTGGCTGAGGCTTGTCGGAGCGTTGCACGAGCCAACGCGTCCCGTGCTTGCTGCGCGGCGCCTGTACGATCGCGGCGCCACCGACCACCCGGCCGTTGAAATTGCGCAGCTTGTAGCCCAGCTTGGCGGGGGTGGGGAGCTCGTGGCGGTCGAGGCGCGGGAAGAGATCTTCCAGGGCACCGCGCAGGGTGTCGTAGCGGAAGGTGGAGGCTTCGCGCTCGAGCTCTTTGAGGATCTCCTTGGCGGTGGCGGTGCCGCCGAGGCTCTCGAGGACGACTTCCAAGCCGTCCACCAGCTGGCGCAGGGTGTCGGTCTGGGCGTCGGCGGTGGTGGGCAGGGCTTGGCGAGTGAGGGCGGGGTCGGGCAGGCCGAGCCACACCAGGGTGCCGCGAACGAGGGCCGACCAGCCTTCGTAGGAGCCCATCGGCAGCAGGTCCTGTTCCGGTCGACCGGCGGCCAGGTAGGCGGTGAGCAGCGTGAGGGCGTCGGGCAGCAGTTGATGGCGCTCGGCGGCGATCCAGCGAGCGAGCTCGGGGTGGCGGAAGTTGGTGCGCTCCTCAGGCTTCTCTTCCGGTGAGTCGAGGCGGATGTGCACGGCGCGGCGCGGCGTGTCCTCGCCCAGCACCAGGTTGTTGCCAGTCACATACCAGGTGGCGCTCAGCGGCAGCTCCACTCGCACGTTGCCGCCCAGCAGGCGATCGCTCCAGGTGGCGCCGGTGAGCACCAGATCCAGAGTGGGGGAAGCGAGGACGCCGGCGACGTTGTCGATCAGCACCATCTGGCTGCCGGCCAGGGCGAGGGTGGTGATCGCTTTGCGCAGTTCGGCCTCGTCGCGGGTGTGGGTCATGCGCGGCGCCGGACGGCCGCTGACGATCAGGTGGCAGACGTCCACCAGCAGGCTCTTGCCAGCGCCGCGGATGTTGGCGTCGATGACGAAGAGGGGCGCCGGGCCACTGAAGGCGTAGCGCGCCAAAGGGGTGAGGAGCGAGGCCAGCCACACGGCGAAGTGCATGTCGGCGGCGAAGGGGAAGTCGCACACCGCCTCGCGCAGGCGCAGCAGGGCCTCTTCCACCGCGCCGTCGTCCGGCGTTTCGTCGACCGGGGCGAAGGGGCGGCCGGGAGCGCAGAACAGGCCGCTCTGGCGATCGAACCCGGGGCGCTGCAGCACCGAGCCATCGGCGCGCAGCACCGGGCCTTCCACCAGGCCCTCGATGCGCGGGATGCCTTGCCAGGTGGAGCGGCCGAGCAGCTCGCTCACCGCCCAGCTCGGCGGATGGGCGGCGGCGAGGCGAAAATCCTGGCGGGCGCCCTTGCGGATCTTGAAGGCGCAGCGCTTGGCCAGCATCTCGCGCAGGCTAGGCTCGGCCAGGGGGCGCAGACGCGGTCCTTCCGGCGGTCGATGCAGCAGCGGGTGGGCCTCGGCGTCTTCCGCCGGCACCACCTGCACCAGGACGCCGCCGCGCTCGAAGAGGTTGGGCTCGTCGGCCGCCAGCAGCGCCAGGGCCTGATCGCACACCTGATCTTCGCGTTCGGTGATCAGGATGTCGCGCGGGCCGAGAGGCGGCTCGCCGCCGTGACCCGGTGGGATGCCGTGGCCCGGTGGGATGCTGCCGGGTGGTGGCGTGTTGCTGGCGGGCGGACCGCCGCCAGCCAGTGGGGCAGCGCCATCCGGTGCTGTAATCGCTGAGCCGTGGAGCACCGGGCCACCGTGCGGTGCGACCGGCAGTCGGCGGCGCCGGCCGAGCACGATCGGGCTCTTGATGCCGCGGTGTGGACAGCGGCTGCAGTGCGCCGCCTCGGCGCCCAGGTCGCGGGCGATGGCGTCGCAGGTGCGCGGGCCGGCGGCGCGCAGAGCCTGGTGCAGCTTGGCCTCGGTTTCGGCCTCACTGTAGCCCGGGTAGGGCCGGCTCATGCGGTGCGCCAGGGCGCTGCCGTCGAGCTCGGCGGTGGCGCAGCGGCCGACGATGGAGAGGGCGGCGTACCACTCCGGCTCGCTGAGCCCCTCGGCGTTGTCGTGGCAGTGGCGCAACCACGAGCAACCTCGGCGCACGGGGGTGAAGTCGGCCGGGTCGCCGTCCGGAGGGGGCCGGTGGCGGCGCGAGCGGCTCGCCGCGGGTGCTGCTGCCGGCGGCGGATCGCTCAGCAGATCGAAGTCAGCCGGGTTGTAGCGCGCCGTCGGATCGAGATGCTCCAGGCGCACTGCCTGGGAGGGGGTGGTCTTGTGGTTGAAGGTGCCAGGCAGGCGCAAGACCCGGGTGAGATCAGCGGTCGGGTCCACCGGCCAGCCGTGCTGGGCCGCCGCCTGGCGGATGGCGTGCTGTACCTTGCGCGCCAGCTGGGCGGCGGCGGCGCGCTCATGGCGGTTGCGTAGTTCCAAGAGCTCGCGAAACAGCCAGTAGACATGGTAGCCGCCGCCGGAGCGGACGATGATCGAAGGCGGCTGCGGCACGGCGTCGAGCAGGCGCAGGGCGGCTGGGCCGTCGGGCGGAAGAGACGCCCCGCGATGACCCGGTCCGGCGATGTCGAGATCGACCCACAGGCCGGGCAAGGCGCTGGCCGACGCCTCGAAGCCGCGCACCCGGCCCAGGGGGACGGCGCGGTCGGCCTGGCGCAAACCGGCCTGGCGCAAGCCGTGCCGCTGCGCCCAACGCTGGCCGGCGAGCTCCAGGGCGCGCTCGCGGTCCTGCAGGGCGATGCCGAAGTAGACGTCTTTGATCGTCCGCAGGCGACCGGCCAGGCGGCTGACCTCCTCGCGCCGAGTCAGCCAGTGACTCACCCGGTCGGGCAGGGTCCAGAGGACCAGCTCGTGAGGCGGCTCGAGGCTTGGGAAGAGCGCGTCGATGAAGCGCGCGCAATCGTCCAGCGGTTCTTTGAGCATGGCGCAGCCCGCCCGGTTTCCCGAGCGATACGGATCGAGCGATTCGGAGGGGTCAAAAGCGGCCGGCGGGGAGCTTGATCCGGCGCCGGCCGCCGGGGGAGAACGCGGCGGCGACCTACGAGTTGGTGGCGGCGAGAGCGGTCGTCTGGTCGACGGCAGGACCTGTCGTCTCGCCATCCTGCCGGGCGCCGTCGACCCCGGCCGGCCGGGTGTCGGTCGGCCGAGCGCCGCCCTCGGCAGAGCCGCCGTCCGGAGCCGTGTCGGGGTCGCTGCCCGGAGCGGAAGAGATGTCGTCACCCGTGCGGCCTTCATCTGCCGTCTGGGTCGACGCCGCGGTATCTACCTCGTCCTCACGGCGTGCTCGCCGTGCGCGCGGCCGCAGACGATCGGCGTACTCACGGAAGCCGCCGATGCGGTAGAGCTCCTCCACCAGACGAGCATGCCGCACGGTGACCTCGTTGAGCCGGCGCTCGGATTCGCGCTTGGCGATGCCGCTGGCGTCGAACTTGTCCTTCTCGCTATCCAGCGCGGTGATCGCGGCGGCGAGATCGGCATGGGGACCCGCCAGCTGGGCGGTGAGATCGTCGATCGAAAGGTCGACGCCGCCGAGATGGGGCTCCGGCAGGGCGAAGTCGGGCGCCTGCAGGCGTTCCAAGGCTTGCGCCGGGAGCTCCAACATCTGCTCCGGCTCCGGTCGCAGGCCCTCGCCGAAACCCAGAACCTCCTGGCAGCGACGGTCGCCGTAGGCACCGTCGAAGGTCTTGCTGATCTCGCTCATCTTGGTGTGCAGAGCCCGCGCCTGCTCGTCGCGATGGCGCCTGAGCTCCTTGTCGTTGCCGAGCTCACGCTCGTGCGACCTGTCCTTGGCCTGGAAATCGAGCCGGTGATG
>JBCCGX010000745.1:0-5243 GCA_039029035.1 Acidobacteriota bacterium
CTCTCCAGGTCTTGCTCTGGGCCGGACTGTTTCGCCTCGCCCTGCTGCCCGCCGGCCTGCCGCCCGAGACATGGACCCAGGATCTGGCCGATGATCTGAGCGGGCGCGAGATCGCTTACCGCAGCTTCCTGCTCTACGACAACGACGTCTGGCGCTACTTCTGGGACGGTCACGTCTTCGGCTGGGGCCTAGATCCCTACGCTACATCCCCCGCCGAGTTGGAAGCCTTGGCCGATGACGAAGATCCCCGGGCCTCTGACCTCTTCGCCGAACCGCTGTGGTACGACATCTACGATCGGGTGAGCTACGGCACCTACCGTACGGTCTATCCGCCCGCGGTGCAGTGGCTCTTTCGCTTCCACCACGCCGCCTCGCCCGGCAGTGTCTTCGCGTGGAAGCTTCTCCTGGTGCTCTTCGATTTGGCCACCTGCTGGCTGCTGGCGTCGATCGTCAGGCGCCGCGGCGCAGCGCCGGAGCTGGTCGCGATCTATGCCTGGAATCCCCTGGTGATGAAGGAAATCGCCGGCTCCGGTCACCTCGATGCGGTGATGATCTTCTGGCTCGTCCTTTCGGTCTTCGCCCTGACCTACGGCTGGCGACGGGCCGCCCTGGCAACCTATGGCTTGGCGATCCTCGCCAAGCTCACACCGCTCCTCTTGATCGGGCTCTATCTCCGGCGAACCCGTCCGAGAGATTGGTGGATCTTGCCCGGTATCTTCGGCCTCGGGTTCGCTCCCTTTGTCGCCTCACTGCCGACCCTGCTCGACAGCCTGGCGATTTTCTCGCGCGAGTGGGTGTTCAACCCCGGGCCTTGGCTGCTGCTGCAGCAATTCGGCCAAGCGGTGCTCGGCCCCGGGGCCGGCCGGGCCGTCGCCAGCCTCACCACCCTCCTGATCGCAGCGACGCTCGTCGCCTGGACGAGCGCACGCGACGACGGGAGCCCGGAGCATCTGGCGACCGGCAGCTTCCGAATCCTCGGCGGCTACCTGCTGTTCAGCGCCGCGGCCATGCCTTGGTACCTGCTGTGGGTCCTACCGATGGCCGTCTTGCGCTCCGCTGGCGACCCGGGCCGCCGCCAGCTGCCGCCCGAAGTCCTCGCCTGGCTCGTGTGGACGGCCAGCAGCCTGCTCTCCTATCTGATCTACATCGATCAGACCGAGCAGGGCTGGTGGCTGTGGCTCGAGTACCTCTCGGTCCTCGCGGCGTTCGGCTTCGGTCTCTGGCGCGAGCGACGAATCAGGCTTTCTTGAGCACCTTGACCCGCAGCACCTCGCCGTTGACCTGCCGCTTGACGACCTTGAGCTCGTGGCCGACTTTGAGGTCCGACAGCTCGATCTGCTTGCGGCCGTTGAATTCCTTCTTGCTCTGAGCGGAGAACTTGGTCTTCGAGTTGACCGCCAGGGGGTGGACCGTCTCGGCCTTGTTGTCGCGCACGATCACCGTCCCGTCGGGCCGAATCTCGGTCACCACACACTTCATCATCTGGGTGACGTTGTAGGGGTCGACGGACGTGCCGCCAGACGGAATAGAACCCCCGCCGCCGGAGGATCCCGAGGCCAGCGCCAAGGTCGAGAGGCAGAGGAACGAGGTCAGGGCGATGAGGACCGTTTTCTTCACGTCGAGGCTCCTTCTTTCGGTTTCGGGATGGGACTCGTCTCTTCTACGGGACGCGAACCGGGCCGGTTTCGTGCCGGGCGACGAATCGAAACCGACTGGGATGGGACGCTGGCAGCGCAGGATAGACGGACGGAGGGCGGCGACGTGCCTAGCCCACGGATGACGTGACTCAGCCGCTCGGATCGAGGGTTTCGCGCAGCTTGTCGATCAGATCCTGCGGCCTGAAAGGCTTGTGAAGAAAGCCACCGAGGCCGTTCTCGAAGACACGCCGCGGCACTTTCTTGCGGCTGTAACCACTCATCAAGATGACTCGAGCTTCCGGATCCAACTGCCGCAGCTGCCGGAACACTTCTTCACCATCCATCTCCGGCATGGTCATGTCCAGCACGACGGCGGCGATCTCGCCCCGTCGCTGGTCGAAGATCGCCAGCGCTTCCTTGCCCCCGGCCGCCGTCAGCACCTCGATGCCACGGCTCTCGAGAATCTCCCGGGTGACCTCCAGCACCAGATCTTCGTCGTCGACGACCAGAATCGCACCGCCGACGTTCCAGCGCTCACCGGCCTTGGGTCGCTGGACGATCTCGCGCCCCTTCGAAGCCGGAAACAGGACTTCGAAGGTCGAGCCGCGGCCGGGCTCGCTGTAGAGCTTGATCGCGCCGGAATGCGCCCCGACGATCCCCAACGCGGTGGCCAGACCCAGGCCCCGCCCTTGCGGTTTGGTGGTGAAGAACGGATCGAAGATCCGACCGCGCATTTCCTCATCGATGCCGCGGCCCGAATCGGAGACTTCGAAAAAGACATACTCCCCCGGAGTCCGTTCCTCGGTGGGCTGGGCCCCCTTCAGGTAGGCCTCGTCGGCTGCAACCTTGCTGGTCCGCAGCGTGATCACACCGTCCCGCTGGCCGATTGCATCGGTTGCGTTGGCGACCAGCCGCAGCACCACCCGCCGCAGTTGGGCGACGTCGACATCGACCGGCGGCAGGTTCTTCTTCAGCTGGAACTGCAAGACGATGCCAGGCGGAATACGTTCGCGAAGCTGGGGCTCCATCGCGGCGAGAACTTGCCCCAGATCCAGGGTCTCGAGCTCCGGCTCGTCCTCGCCAGCGAAGGCCAGTAGCTGGTCGCTCAAGTCGGCGGCCCGTTCGGCGGTACCGACGATCTGGCGGATCTTCTCGTAGGCCGGCGAGGCATCGTCGACCCCTTGCAACGCGAGGTCGGCGTGGACCATCACGCCGGTCAGGAGGTTGTTGTAGTCGTGGGCGATACCTGCCGCCAGATCCCCCAGGCTCTCGAGCTTCGCCGTTTGCTGTAGGCGACTCTCGAGCTCGAGCTGCTCCTCTTCGTTCTGCCGCCGGGCGGTAATGTCCCGTGCGATGGCCACAATGCCGACCGCCTCCCCCTCCGGATCGCGCAACAGATTGACCGTCATCCAGGTCGGGAACGTCGAGCCGTCGCGCTGACGATGCTCGACCTCGCCGTTGAAGCTACCGTGCTCCCGAACCTGATTGAGCAGCGGATAGACCTGCTCCTGCATCTGCTCGCGGGTGTGGAAGAGATTCAAGTCGTAGCCCAAGATCTCCGGCACTTCGTAATCGTGCATTTGGGCCCACGCTTCGTTCAAGAACTGGGTCGCGCCGGCGAGGTCGGCGACGATGATGCCGTCGATCGATTGCTCGACCGCTCGCTCCAGCATGCGCATGGACTCTTCCGCCACCTGGCGCTCGGTGTTCTCCGCCCGCAACTTGCTGTTGGTGGTCGACAGCTCGACCGTAGCGTCCTCGACCTCTTGCTCCAGGTGGAAGCGCATCTCGTCGAGCTCCAGATGCAGCCTGCTATAGCGATTCGACAGCGAAACGGCCATGCCCAAGGCAAAGAAACCGAACGACCAGGCCGGCAGAGGGTAAGTCGTTCCGCGACCCAGCACCTGGAACACCAGCTCGGCGATGCCGGCGCCGACCACCGCCAGGCCGCCCAGGCCGATGGTCCGGGCGTCGGGATCACCACGCCACGAGCCCCAGGCCAGTAGTTGGCCGAGGCCGGCCAGTAGCGGCAAGATCCACAGCCAGCGTATGGCATTGGAGGCGACCACCCACTCGATCGGAAAGACGACCACCGCCGCCGCAATCGCACCGTGGGAGATCTGATAGCGGCGAAGCCAAGGACCGATGGCCTGGCCCAGGTACGGCCACAGGAGCTGGATCAGTAGAACGACCGCCAAATGGATCGCCACGGCGCTCGAGCGCCGGCCGAAGGTATAGGAATCGACCAGGGTATAACTCAGCCGAACAGCAAAGACCACCGCAGCGAAATCGAGCGCGGTCAGCCCGAACCACAGATACTCCACCCGCTCCTGACGGCGGCTGAAAAGCTGTAGATGGTACAAGCCGACCGCAGCCAAGAGTGCCGTGAGCAGGATCGAATGGAGCGCGTTGCGGTGGGATTGCTGGGTTTCGAGCTCGGCGACCGAGCGCAGCGTGGCGGAGTCGCCCAGAAAAATCTTCTCACCCACCGGTCCGGATGCGGCTGCCAGGTCACTGGCCCAACGGACGCGGTGGAAATACAGCTCGAGACTCAGGCGGCGGTTCTCGTCGACCAGACTCGAAGGCAAGGCGAAAACTCGGATGGCCGGCGCCGGAATTCGGCCCGCGTCACCACCGAAGCCGCCCAGGATCTGGTCGCCGCTGGACAGGCTGTAAGCGCCGTACTTGGCCTCGTCGACAAGAATCGCGAGGCCGCTCGGCGCCAGCCTCTCCTTCCAATCCACCGGCAGCACGATCTCACGCCGAAAGCGCAAGGTGCCGTCGTGGCCGGTCAGCCGGAGCGCCTGCCAGCTGCCTGGCAGCTCGACCCAGCGGGTCGCGTCGACACCCTCGCCTGCCCCTGCTGCCTTCGACTCGACACTCAACCACCAAGGTCCGCCAAGGTCGACGATGCCAGGCATGAGATCCTCGGCCCGAGTCGGGCCGGCAGCCAACAAGCACCCGATCAGAAAAGCGAGCCAAGGGCCGACTTTGGGGATGGTCATCTCCTCGAGATAATCGATTCGCGAATTGAACGCCAGTCGCCTCAGTGGACACCGCCGACTGGCTACCTGCAGATTGTACTCTCGATGAAGGGCAGCCATCGCGTCTTGATGCCCGGGCAAGACGTCGCCATCACCCCTTAATTCGTTCTGTAATCTGCTCGGCAGAAGATCTCCTCGTTCCAGACAACGCCACCCCGCACGAGCCAGAAGGAGGACGCCATGGACCAAGCCGCCGTTGCCGCTGTCGACCCGCAGGAAGTCCGCCACTGGACCCCGGCCGATGCTGAAGTCTGGCGAGAAGCGGAGCTCGGCTCCGACGCCGCGACCTGGGCCGAGGACGATTGCTTGCTCGACAATGATCTTTGGCTGGACGAGGCCGCCGAAGGCGCGCTCTCACCGTCGGGTCTGAGGCGCCTCGACATCCGAATGCCCTGAAACGGCCCGGCTTGGCCTGACCGGTTCCTTCACCCGGCCGGTTCGAGAACGCTGCGCACCTTGTTGAGCAGCTCTTGGGGACGAAACGGTTTGGGCAGGAAGTCGGTCATGCCTTTGGCCTCGAGCTCACGCAGAATCGTCGCCTTCTTGTAGCCGCTCATCATGA
>JBCCGX010000746.1:0-5241 GCA_039029035.1 Acidobacteriota bacterium
CGACCGGTAGGTAATTGGCACACTCCTTGCGTCGACATGGGCACGGGCGCCAAGCCCGATCCAACGGAACATCGACCGAGGAGGAAGAAGACCATGATGACAAATCCCAGATTTGTTACGAGAGTGTGCTTGATCCTGTTGCTCGCCTGTGCCCTGGCCCTGCCGGCGGCGGCGAACACCGGGGTGGCTTTCGTGCACGGTACCGGATCACAGACCGACGCCCTGAACGACTACTGGACCAGCGAGTTCGTCAACTCGGTGCGCCAAGGCCTGCCCGACCAGAGCAAGTACGTCGTCATCAATTGCGATTTCGAGCAGTACATGTGGACCTCCGGCGCCGCCGGCTGCCTGGCGGGAACGCTCTACGATTTCATCAACAATCAGACCATCACCGACCTGGTGGTGATCACCCACTCCAACGGCGGCAACGTGATGCGCTGGATCTTGTCGAACCCGACTTGGGACAGCCGCTACCCGACGATCATCAGCGCCATCCGCTGGGTCAACGCCCTGGCTCCCTCGAGTCTGGGTACACCGTTGGCCAACGCGGTCACCAGCGGCTCGATCTTCGAGCAGGCGGTCGGCTGGTTGCTGGGCTACGCCTCCGACGCGGTGAGGATGCAGCAAACCAGCTGGATGGCCTATTACAACGCCAACTGGCTCTATGGCACCAGCGGCCGCCCGGCCTTGCCGAAAGGCTTCTGGAACGTTGTCGGCACCGACGTCGAAACCGCAATCTGGGATCCGGATAGCTACTGCGGCGGCTACACCCTGAATCTCGGCCTCGAAGTCACCCAGGCGTGGCTCAACAGCTGCTCCGATGGTTTCCTCGAGTGCAGCAGCCAGAACGGCGCGGGCTCCCTGTGGTTCAACGACACTGACCGGACCAACGGCGACGAGCCCCTGAGCCACAACCAGAGCCGGCGCAAGTGCTTCGGCCTCGACGTCATCCTGCGCAACGACCTGTAGACGGAGACGACGATCATGCACAACACGAACCGAATCACCACCGCCTTGCTCCTCATCCTCCTCGTCGCCTCCACTGCCGGCGCCTCTAAGGTCGGCGCCCAGGAGCTTCTGCCCGCCACGGCCACCGACCTCGCCGGTGCCACGCTGATCGCTGCCCCGGCTTTCGCCAAGGCCGCTACGGCCCCGCGCGAAGCAGTGGCCATGAGCTGGCAGCTCGACCCGGCGACCGAGCTCAGCGCTCGCCCCGAGTCCTTCGTCAGCCGCAGCAAGGAATACTTTGTCGACGTCACCGCCGAGGACCTGCGTCGCGGTATCGCCCTTTACACCTCCGCCCCCAGCGCCCTGGTACGCCTCAATCCCGCGATCGCAACCGATTCGGGACGGGCCGAGAAAGTCGCCATCGAGCCGCTGTCTCTGGTGCTGACCGATCCGACGGGCAAGTCCTTCGGCGCGGGTAGTGGCATGGATCTCGTCGTCGGCCCGGATCAACTCAAGGCCGCCGGCGCACCCTTTGCTGAAGGCACCTCCGCCTTTCGCATCCGCGCAGATCTCGGCAGCGGTACCTTCACCGTTCGCGCCGAGGCGCTCGGCGCGCCGAGCGCCAGCCGCTACGTCTTGCACGTGCTCGATCAGCAGGCCGAGACCGAGCTCGAGCTCCGGACGCTGGAAGCCACCTACCTGCACGGCCAGACTCTGATCGTCGAAGCGGCCCTGGTGCGCCCGGCGGGTAAGGTCCGCACGCGGCGAGTCGAAGGTTATGTCACGTCGCCGGCCGGCCGCGCCTGGCCCCTCACCTTTCGCGCTGCCGGCAACGGCGTGTACCGCGCCAGCCTGAGCCTCGACGCCCTCGAGACACCAGCTCCGGGCCTGTGGCAGGTCCACGCATCGGCCCAGGGGCGCGCTGGCCGTCATGCGATCGTCCGGGCCGGCCGCGCGGCCTTCGCTTGCGCTGTGCCCTCGGCGCGCTTCTCCGGCGCGACCACCAGCGCCATCTCGGATCGCGGCGTCACCTTCGACCTCGCTGTCGAGGCCGCTTCGGCCAGCCGTTACGAAGCCCGTGGTGTGCTTTACGGCACCGCCACCGACGGCTCGCTGCAGCCCGCCGGCGTCGCCCATTCGGCGACTTGGATGGAGGCCGGCGCTGGGTCGCTGACCCTGTCCTTCGACACGACGGTCGTCGCCGGCCTGACGGCCCCCTTCGAGCTGCGTGACCTGCGGCTCGTCGACCAGGTCACCTTGGGCTTGTTGCACCGGCAGGCGCGCGCCCTCGCTATCGAGCGCTAGCCTCAGACGGTCCGAGTTCGCGGGTTCGAGTGCCCGCAAAAAAAGGGCAGCCTCCGGGCTGCCCTTTTTCCTACTGTTGACCGCGCCATCTACGGTCGGGCCTGGCTTCGTCGAGGCGTGTCGGCGGGGCGACGACGGTCGCTGGTTACCGGCCGACCGCGTCCGAGCCACGGGCCGCCGTCAGTCCGTGATGGTTGCCGCGCTCGGCCTCGATGACGAAACGTGGCCGGCCGCGGTCCCTGCCCACACCGCGAAACTCAGCCCGGAACCTCGTCGTCTCCCGCGGCTCCAGGCGGACGGCTTCCGTCGTGGCGTAGACATCCTCGAGCCGTTCGCCGCTCGCGTCGCGCAGCTCGACCCGAACACTCGAGATCTCGGCCACCGCGCTGCCCCGGTTCTTCAGCCAACCGACGATCTCGACACCGTTGATCTCAGGGCGCTCGACTTCGGCCCAGGTCTCGACCACCAAACCCCGCATCGCCGTAGGCCGCGGGTCTCGTGTCGCCTGGGCGTCCGACGCTGCCTCGACACCGGTTCGCTCCGCCGCCCGCGGTATGTCGTCATCGGTGAAGACGAGAACCGGCCGGCGGGGGCGCTCGCGACGGACCACCGGTGGTGCGACTTGACGAGCCACAGCGTGGCTCGACTCCAGGTCGACAGCGCTCAACCGGACTGAAGAGAGGCGTCCGCTCGGCAGGGTGAAGACCACCAAAGCCCCGTCGACCTTCCAGGGTCCGGCCGTTTCCATCCGCCCGCCGTCGCGCAGGACCAAGACCTCGGCCAGCGCGATGCGTGCTGGTGCCGTGAAAGCCAAGATCAATAGACAGCACCCGAAAATTCGCTTCTGCTTCATGCCTACACCGTTTCCTGTGTTGTTCAACTGGCGAGCCGCAGGGCTGAGCTCAGTTCTGGTCTTTCGCCCGACTTCGCTTGGTCGTCCGACCGACCTCTGTTGTCGCCCCGTCACGCATTCAAGCTACCGGCGAAACATTAAGAAAATGATTTAGTTACATCCCCATAACCAGCAATAAATGCATCAATTGTTCTCGATCGCATCACCCAACATACGAAAGGCCAAATTCCTGATTCGGTTTATTTCACAGCGCTTTCCGATTGGCCGAGCAATATAGTCAATTGTTCCGTTAAGTGACCACAACCATCAGCCCGTTCAGCCCGACTGCCCAATCTGATTCCCACATCGCCCGACACCAGACTCAAAGACCAATATTTTCGTAGAATGTGTACACACTCGCCCCGCCAACACGGAGTAATACTCCGGGAAAGTGCCCTAATTGCTGCGCTTTACTGGGAAGGAAGCTCCATCAGACAACGCCCCATCGTCATGCAAACAGTCATGGAGCCAACAGGCAGATCGTCGCCCATCGAGGCCGAGAACGTAATCTTTACAGTAATGTTTTCCCCATACTGCACGCTGCGAAAGGCGCCTCGATCTATGCCCGCCCGGCGACGTTCTGAACAATAACTATGCATGCATACATCGTAATGGAAACCGTAAGCAGTCGGTCCGATAATGACACTCGTTCCGCGGCAACACACTTCTCCTTTCGTGTCACCGCTCTCTCACAGAAGGAGCCCAACAATGCATGCCATCTCAAAGTCTCGAAACCAGGCCGGCTTCACCGTCATCGAGCTCTTACTGACCCTCTCCGTGATAGGAGCGCTCGGCACGATCACGGCCCAAGCGTTCTACAACTGGCTGCCACGGCTGGATCTGCGAGTCGCCGCACAACAGTCTCGCGCGCTGGTCAGCAAGGCGCGGCTGGTGGCGATCCAGCGCGGCGTGCGCACGGTGGTCGAAGCGGATCCGGCAGCAGGCGTTCTGCGCGCCTACGCTGACGTCAACGGGGATCCCGTGGCGGGCAATCCCGGCCATGTCAGCTATCTGGTCTACGACCCCGACCTGACCGCTGGAGAGAAGCAGACCGACTTCGAGATCGGCCAGGTGCAGCTCGAGGGGGCGACCTTCGGCGGCAGTCTCTTCGCGCCGACCGACGGCTTCACCACCAGCGCTGGGGCACCCGCTGGCACCTCTGAAGTTCTGGTCTTCTCGCCCGCCGGCGTGCCCGGCGACCTCGGTGCCTTCCGCTTGGCCGACACGACCGACCGCAACGTCTTCGAAGTGGCCATCGCCAGCCTCGCCGGCCGGGTCGAGACGCGCAAATACCTGCTCGATAAGGACTCACCAACCGCCAGCGCCGGATTCTTCGCCGAAGGACAGGACAGCAACGGCCAGACGCTCTGGACCTGGTATTGATGACTTGCCGAAGCAAGGTGCTACCAAGGAAACCCACCATGACACACCCTATCCACACTGACCCGCTGGCAGTCAGCGCTAAACCCGGTACTGAGAGTGGCATGTCGCTGATCGAAGTCGTCTTCGCTGGCGCCATCCTGCTCGTCGTCGCCGCGGGCCTCTTGCCGCTCTTCATCCGCTCGGGCTTCAACAACATCTCCGGCGCTGATGCCACCCAGGCGAGCCAGCACGCCAAATCAGAGCTCGACGATCTGCTCATCGAACCGATCGACGATCCGCGATTCGATCTGGCCAACGCTCTACCCGAGCATACGGTGCAGGCTTCCACCGTCGGCGTCGGCGGCGACGAGATGTTGCGCACCGACCTCTTCTGGGACGAGGCGGCGCGCGCTTCGAACCCGCACCACGTACGTGTCGGCGACGGCGGTTGGATCACCGATCCGGAAGCCGGCCAGGGCCTCGTGTTCTGGCGCCGGCGCAGCGTGATCCGCCAGTACACCTACGCCGACATCTCTGACGGTGTGATCGACGCCACCGATCCGACACAGCTCGCCACTCTGGGCCACGCCCAACTCTTCGATCGTCCGTTGCGCCAGATCGCCGACAGCTCGTTCGGACACTTCCGCGAGCAGGACGTGCAGATGGAAAGCCAGCGCGCCGGGGGCGACGACCTCGGTGCCGGCAGCCTCAGAACGCGCCTCGTCCGGACGTTC
>JBCCGX010000747.1:0-5237 GCA_039029035.1 Acidobacteriota bacterium
AGTCGTGAACTAGCTCGAACATAGTCTCGTCCTCCGATGGGATGTCGCAGAATCGAATTGAGCTCCGGTACCATCCTATGCCGCCCGCGGTCTAGAGGCTGTGGAGCCGCTGTGAGGTGTCGTGGAGGCTTCGTGCACTTTGATGCCCGGCGAGGCGCTGGCGCTCCGAATCGCCCGTCGAGCGTCGATCGCGTGATTTCGCCACCTCAACCCGACGATCGAGCGTCGATCGCCAGGTTGTGTGTGAGCACAACTCGCGATCGAGCGTCGTTCGCCGGGTTGCAGGGCCCGACTTACACCCAACGAGGCTCGTTCCGGTCAAGTCCACCGTCACCAACGAGCGATCGAGGCTCGTTTGCCGATTGGGGCCGCGCCAAACGACACAATCGAGCGTCGAGTCGGATTTTGCCGGCGCGGGAGAATCCGCGCGGCCTTTTACAGAGCTGTTACGTTCCGCCTGCTGAGGCCCGGTAAAGTGCAGTGATGCAGCAGCCCGTGGTCCTCGTCGTCGAAGACAGCGCGGCCATCCGCAAAGGGGTGGGCGACGCTCTACGCGCCGCCGGCTACAACGTCCGCGAGTGCGCCCGGGGTGATGAGGCGGCCCATCGAGCTCTTGAAACGCCCCTCGATCTGGTGCTGCTCGACGTCATGCTGCCCGGCCTCGACGGCTTCACTCTGCTCGAGAACTTGCGCCGGGCCCGGCCCCGGGTCGGGATCATCATGCTCACGGCACGGGGGACCGAGGACGATCGCGTGCGCGGCTTGCGCCTTGGCGCCGATGACTATGTGGTCAAGCCTTTCAGCGCCCGCGAGCTGCTGGCCCGGGTCGAGGCTGTCTCCCGTCGCCTGGCCGAGCGCCCCCTCGACATCGCCCGGTTGAGGTCGGGCGACCGCACCATCGATCTGGCCCGCCGCGAAGTGACGCTGAACGGCGAGGCCAGCCGCTCGCTATCGGAGCGCGAGGCCGAGATCCTGCGCTTTCTGGCTCTCCACAGGGGACGCGCCGTGGGTCGGGAAGAGCTGCTGACCCAGGTGTGGGGGTACCGCACCCACGAAACCCGCACAGTGGATATGCATATCGTCCGACTCCGGGAGAAGGTGGAGCCGCGGCCGCCGACGCCGGAAATCATCGTGACGGTCCGCGCCAAGGGCTACATGCTCGGGCGAGGGGTCGAGATCCTAGAATCTAGCCACCCAAGGGGTGATGCGACGTGAACGGCGGCGCGACGTGATTGCCGGCAAGCAGGCACGGCGTTGGTGGACGGTTTTCGGGGCGGGCAGCCTGGCCCTCGGCGGCGTCCTGCTGTGGCTCTCGATCGCGGCGCTCGAGGCGGAGCGGGTCGAGCGTGCAACCCGCGCCAAGGAGGAAGAGCTGGCTGCGGTGCGCCTCGCGCTGTGGCGCCTCGACGCCTGGCTGGGCGGCTTTCTGGCCCGCGAAGCGGCGCGCTCCTATCGCGACTACCAGGATCCGCTGTCGCCCCTGACACAGTTCCACTCCGACTATATCCAGCTCCACTTCCAGATCGACAGCGCCGGCCGCCTGAGCTCGCCGTCCACTTCCGGCGACTTCCAGCGGCTCGCGGGGTTCGATCCGACCACGCTCGGGCCTCGCCTCGCCGCGGCGGAGACGCTGTTGATCGAGCGCCTCGACAAGGCCGGCTGGCCGGGCTTCGCACCCGAGCTCAGTCGCCGCGCGGCGGCCGGCGCCCAATGCCAACTGCCCAGCCACGAGTCGGCCCCAGGCCCCCTGCAAGGCGGCGCCGGGGTGATTCAGGCGGTGGACTTCAGTCCCCGGGTCGGCTCTTTGGTGCCCCTGTGGCTGCCGGCGTCGGATGCGGTGGATCAAGGACTCGACTTCGTCTTCATCCGGCGCGTCGAGACCATGACGGGGGATGTCTTCCAGGGCTTCCTGGGTCGATGGCAACCTCTGCGCGAGGCTTTGCTGACCGAGATTGACGACCTGCTACCCGGCGCTCGTCTCGTCGCCCTACCGCAGGGACCATCGAGCTTGGAGCCCCGGGACGAGCTAGCTCTTCTCGCGACCCTACCGGCGATTCTGCAAGTTGCCTCGCCAGCTCCCCTGCCTCAGGCCGGGTGGACGCCGACGCGGAGTAAGCTCGCAACGATCTGGCTGGCGGCCGGCATCGCGCTTGCGGCGGTCGGCCTGACCCTCCGCGCCAGCATCGACTTCGGCCGCCGCCGGCAACGCTTCGCGGCCGCCATGACCCACGAGCTGCGCACCCCCTTGACAACGTTTCGCATGTACACCGAAATGCTGGCCGATGGCACCATCAAGGACCCGCGGCAGCGCCAGGAGTACCTGGAGACCCTGCAAGACGAAGCGTCGCGCCTCTCCGGGCTGGTGGAGAATGTGCTGACCCATGCCGGCCTCGAGGAAGAGCCCGCCGATCGGCAGGGCGAGCGCCTGAGCGCGACCGCCCTGCTCGAGCACATCGCGGTGCCCCTGCACCGTCTAGCCCAGGCCGCTGGCCTCGAGCTCGAGGTCGACAGCGCTGGAATCGCCGATGCCATGGTGGAGGCCGATGTCGAGCTGGTCGCCAGGATGCTCTTCAACCTGGTCGACAACGCCTGCAAGTACGCCGCGAGCCGCGGTGGAACGATCCACCTCGAGGCCCTCACTACAGGGGGTGAGCTCGTGCTGCGGGTGCGTGACCATGGCCCGGGAATCCCGGTCGCCGACGTCAGCCGGGTCTTCGAGCCATTCGCTCGGGGCAGCCAGGAGTCCGGCGACCTGCCCGGCAGCGGCCTGGGGCTCGCCCTGACCCGCGACTCGGCGCGCTCCCTGGGCGGCGACCTGACCCTCGAGCAGCCCGCCGACGGCGGGGCCTGCTTCAGGCTCTGCCTGCCGATTCTCGCCTGAGTCCTGGTCAGCTCGCGGTTGTTGCAGAGCTGTTACAGAAGCCCCCCGGCTGCGGGCCTAGACTCCTTGATAGCTCGCCGGACCGGACCGGCCGAGCCTTCAAGGAGACCCATCATGAAGATCTCGACAGCCCTGATCGCACTCGCTATCGCGGTGCTCAGCACGACCGTCACCACCCCCGAAGCCAAGGCCGAAGAACCCCGCCGCGCAGTCGACCTGGTGATCTGCCTCGACGTCTCGGGCTCGATGGAGCCCCTACTCGATGCCGTCCGTGCCCGAGTCTGGGACATTGTTGCCGAGCTCGCAGGGATGGAGCCTCTGCCCGAGCTACGGGTCGGAGTCCTGACCTTTGGCTCCGACCGGGCCAAGGCCGCCGACGGCTACGTGCTGATCGAAAGCGACCTGAGCGCCGACCTCGATACGGTCTATGCCCGCCTCATGGCGTTGCAGACCGGCGGCAGCGAAGAGCACGTCGGCCGGGTGCTCGACGCCGCGCTCGACAAGATGAGCTGGGCAAGCGAGTGGGACGCCCTACGGATCATCTTCGTGGCCGGCAACGAGTCGGCCGATCAAGGCCTGGAAGAGGTCGATTTCCGCGACGTGGCCGAGCGCGCTCAGCGGGCCGATATCCTGATCAACGCCCTCTATGCCGGCGAGCGCGGGCTTGCGATCAAGGAAGGCTGGCCGGAGATCGCACGGCGTGGTCTGGGCAACTTCTCGGCGATCAATCCAGGGGCCATGACCCAAGTCCCTACGCCCCAGGACGACGCCTTGTTGGAACTCGATCAGCGGCTCAACGCGACCTACATTCCCTATGGCCCGCGGGGCCACGAAGGTCTCGCCAACCAGGTCGCCCAGGACAGCAACGCCTCCAGTCTCGGTATCCAATCATGCAGCAGTCGCATCGTCGCCAAAGGCGGCGCGCTGTACAACAACGCGTCCTGGGACCTGGTCGACGCGGCCCTGGCCGATGACTTTCGCTGGTCCCTGATCCACGAGCGCGACCTGCCGGCAGCCATGCGGGCGATGAGCCCCGAGCAGCGTGTGGCCTATGTCGACGCCAAGCGGACCGAGCGCGAAGCGGTGCAGCGTCTGATCCAGGACGTCAGCGCCGAGCGCGAGGAGTATTTGCGCGGCGCCTTGGCCGAACTGGACCCGCAAGGCCTCGGCAACGCCATGCGGGCTTCTATCCGGGCGCAGGCGCAGGCCCGTGGGTTCGTCGCCCGTTCGGACGCCTGACGCCCCGGGCGCCCCCAGCTGGAATTATTCTTGCGCGAGCCCTAAACTGGCTCCGGTCATGCCGAGTATCGACCGCTTGCGCACCCACCGCTGGTGCCATCTCTTCGTCGCCAACCTGCGCATCCTGCTCGGGTTCGCTTTCGTGCCCGCAGGCCTCAAGAAGCTGCTCTACCAGCCTTTCACCGATCCGCAGAACACTGGCACCTTCCACGAATTCCTCCACACCTTCTACGCCACCGGCGTGTTCTACCAATTCGTCGGCGGCGTCCAGTTGCTCGTCGCCGTGCTGTTGATGACCCAGACCTTCGCCACCCTGGGAGCGCTGATGGCACTACCCGTCATCACCTGCATCACCGTGTTCTGCTGGAGCACCGGCGTCGTCCCCACCGCTACCGTCGCCACCCTGATGCTCGGCGGGACCGTCGCCTTGATCGTCTGGGATATCGACCGCTGGCTGGCCATCCTCCGCCCGGAGTACCGGCCGCCGCACAGTGACGCACCGCAGAATGACGCACCGAACAGTGATACAGCCTCCGGACCCATCGACCTGTCGCTCTGGCGGGCCTGCGGTGCCGGCATCCTAGTTTTCTACGGCCTCACCTGTCTGGTCTACGGCGGCGTCTACCGGCCGAAGGGAGTGGATCTCAGCAATCCCGCATTCTACGTCATGCCGCTCATCGCACTGTTTCCCATCGTCACCCTGATCGTGGAACAGCGCCGGCGAGCTCGCTCGACCTCGCCGTAGCTCGCCACGCCGGGGCGTCCCTCGAACGGACCTAAGGCGCGCTCTGCTTCGTCGTCGCGTAGACACCGGGTATCGGGGCGATGGCCCGCATCCGCTGGCGGCGTTGCTTCAACGACTTCTCGATGTTGGCGCATTCGTTCAAGGGCCCCTCACTGAGGTCGTAGCTCACCTGATCCAAGTTCATCGTCCAGTCTTTGGAGACGAACTCGGGCAGCACCTCCTCGTTGCGCCGCGCTTCGTGGATCAGCCGTTGCGGTGTCTCGACCTCGGTGTCGAGATGGCTGGTCATGTAGATCAGCCTTTCCGTGGATGGACCGAAGCCCGTGCCGTAACTTCCCTGCGTCTTGCCGTCACGAAACCGATCGACCAGGA
>JBCCGX010000748.1:0-5229 GCA_039029035.1 Acidobacteriota bacterium
CCGCCGGCCTCGATCTCGCGCAACACAGCCTGCGACAGCTTGGATTCTTCGTTCGACAGCTTCACCTCGCGCCCCGGCAGGTTCACCACGTCGCCGGCGACGACGAGAATCTTCTCGGCCGTCAGCCAGCCGAGGTAGACGTCGGCCAGGTCCGCCGCCCGCTTGGGCAGCACCTGCCCGAGAAACTGGGCCTTGGGCATGCCACGGGCCAGGCGGTCGTTGCGGAAGAAGGCCGCCAGAACCTTCTTGCCGCGCTCCATCACTCGCCGGCAGGCCGCCGGAGAGATCCAGCGCCGACCGCGGCCCGATTCGACCCGCAGGAGTCGATTCTTTTGGGTCAATCGATCGAGCTCCGCCGCCCGGGCGGTCGACTCGACACCCAGGCGAGGCGAAATCTCAGCCGCCAGGGCACCGCGCTCGCCGGTCTCGCCGACCCAGAGCTCGAGCGCTGCATCGCGTTCTTCGATCGCCGCCAGGGCGCTGGTGAGCGACTTGCCGCGCCGCCGCCGCCACTTGGGGTCGATGATCCGGCCGCCACCCAAAGTGGCAGCGGGTGACGGGCGGCGGATGACGAAACGATCGCCGCGCACCGCCACCACCGGCTCGGCGAGGCGAATCTCTACCAGGCCGGTCTCCCCCGGCTCGATCGGCTGGCCACTCAGCGGCCTGAGCTTACCGACCACTTCGCTGGCATAGACATGGACCCGCACCGGAACAAAGGTGGTGATCGGATCCGCCGCGTCGGGCAAGAGGGTAAAACGGGCGCAAAGGCTGCGCGTGGCGGCGAAGATCCCGGGCGCCACCAGCTGCTCACCGCGCGCCAGGTCACCCAGGTCGACGCCGGTCACCTGGATCGCGGTGCGCTCCCCGGCCTCGGCACCGGGGCGGTTCTCCCCATGCACCTGCAGGCTGCGAACCCGCGCCGACGCATCGCGCGGCATGACGCTCAACGTCTGCCCCGGCTCCACCCGGCCGCTGATCAAGGTGCCGGTGACGATCGCGCCCAGTCCACGGAGTTGGAAGGCGCGATCGATCGGCAGCCGGAAAGGCTGATCGGCGCCGTCGTCCACCGCCGTACCGTAGGCCAGGTCCAGCAACTGCTGCTTGAGCTCGCGGATGCCCTCTCCGGTGGTGCTCGAGACGCTCAGGATGGGCGCGCCGGCAAAGGCGGTCCCTTCGAGCTCCTCCTCCACCTCGAGCTGCGCCAGCTCGAGCAGATCCTCGTCCACCAGATCGCGCTTGGTGAGCACCACCAGGCTGTGGGGAATCTGCAGCAGCGAACAGATCGCCAGGTGCTCACGGGTCTGGGGTTTGACTCCTTCGTCGGCCGCGACGACCAGCAGCATGATGCGGATACCGCCGAGTCCGGCCAGGGCGTTGTGCAAGAATCGCTCGTGGCCCGGCACGTCGACGAAGCCGACCTGCAGCTCGCCACGCTCGGGATCGGACTGTTGGAGGTGGGCGAAGCCGAGATCGATAGTGATACCGCGGGCCTTCTCTTCCGCCCAACGGTCGCAATCGATCCCCGTCAGGGCCTGGATGAGGCTCGTCTTGCCGTGGTCGATATGACCCGCGGTACCGATGACGACGCGTCGCATGGTGAGGGCTTCAGCTTCCCGTCAGCACACTGCGTGCGATCTGGTTGATCGTCTTGCCGTCGGCGCTGCCGCCGAAGCGACCCAGCATCGCCTTCATCACCGGGCCGATGCCCTGCGGACCGGAGAGACCCTCGGCCGCAACGAAGTCCTCGATCGCCTGACGGATCTCGTCGTCGCCGACCTGAGCCGGCAGATAAACCGACAGGATCTCGATCTCGCGCTCTTCCTTGGCCGCCAGCTCTTCGCGATCGCCATTACGGTATTGCTCGGCGGAGTCCTTGCGCTGCTTGACCGCCTTGCGGACCAGGCGGGTGAAGCCTTCGTCGTCGACCTCTTCGCCGGCCCGAATCTTTTCGTTCTTGATCTCGCTCAACAGCATCCTCAAGGTCGCCAGCCGCTCCGACTGCTTCGCCTTGAGCGCTTCTTTGATATCGCTCTGGATTTGCTCTTGGGGTGTGCTCATCCGTTGAGTATATCGCCTCGACCCTGTGCTTGGCGCCGCGACCCGGTGCTAGGCGCCGGCCGAGGCGGTCCTCGGACCGGCGCCTCGAAAGAGGCGGGCGCCTCAGCAGCCGGACCCAGGCAGCGCTGGGATATTGTGCCCCAGCAACCACTCACCAGGCCCAGTGGGGGGCGGGTTGGCTGTCGACCAGCTGCTCCCGTCGTACTCGCGATTGACCACGGTGTCGCAGGGGTCGACGCCGACGAAACGATTATTGGTCACCATGATCTGGCGATCCGCTGGGGAGAGTGGGGTCGGCACGTCCGGGGTAGACACCAGGTACGTTTGCACCAAGACGCCATAACCGAATCCGCTGTCCCGCTCACCGAGAATCACGGTATTGCCGATCACCGACACATCGTCGGTGGCCTTGCGCTGCACCAGGATCGCTTCCTGGCTGGCATTCTCGATGTGATTCCCGATGATCGTCACGTCCTCGGCGTTGGTCTTGATACCGGAGTGCTTCCGCGCCAGGGTCGGGCCCTGGTCGTCGACGATGAAGTGATCGCTGATGAAGATCTGGTTGTTGGCGATGATCGACGAATAGCCTGGCGGGTCGGTGCGTGCGTGCTCACGCGAGAGTCCTTTGACATCGAGGCAATAGCCGGGTCCCGCATCGTGGCAGATGTTCTCCGAGATGACGACATAGGCAGCCTTGGTGTAGATCCCCGTATAGCTGTCGCCGCCGCCCAGGCTGGTGACCCCTCGGTTGAGATCACGAATGATGTTCCCTTTGACCACTGCTTCGCGGCCGAAGATAGCGATCCCGAAATTGCGGGTAAAGTTTCCAGCGGTCACCTGAGCGACATCGGAAACATGATTGCCCGACACGATGAAGTTCTTGCTGTAGGCCTCGAGGTCTTCGTCGGCACCATCGTCACCGAGATAGATGCCCGCCAAGCCCACGGTTCGGATGTGATTGCCGGTCACGTCCGCTTCGCGGATCTTCCGGGTCTGAAGGTAGATCGCCGCGTCGTCGAGCACCGAGAAGCGACAGTCTTTGATCCGCGCCATGGCGATGGCACCGGTGTTCTCATCGTTATGCCACAGGGCGACGATCCCTCGCTCGCTATTCTTGATCTCGACCTCGAGCGCGTCGATGACGACACCGGGATCGGGATCCAGGCCGCCGGGCGGATCGAGGTGGATCGCGTCGGTGAACCCCTTGAGAGTGACCCCCTTGATGCGCAGGGATGATTCCACCGTCAGAAATCGCGTCGCAGTGGCCGCCACGCCACGGATCACCGAAACGCCGGGACCGTCGCCGAAGATCGAGATCGACCGGGTCAATAGAAAGCTATGCGGTACATCGGCCGCCGTCCCCGCATCGCCGGGAACATAGATCGCATCGCCATCGGCCAGGGTCACGGTTACTTCATCGAGCAAGTCGGTCAGCGTCCCGTCGACGCCTACTTCGTAGACCGCGGCAGATGCCGGGGCGGCGACGAGCAGCACGACCGCGACGAGCCACGCAAGGTTGCACGAGATCAGATGCTTCTTCATGTTCATTCTCCTGTTGATCGGACATCGAGATGGCACCGTCCCTGGCACGTCGTCGCACCAGGCCGGCGCCGGAAATTGCCTTTGCTCGCCTCAGCGAGCAGCAGACAGGACGAAGAGAGACGACAAGAGACCTCACGAGCACCCTTGGGGCCGTCCGGGTCGCCCGGCCCCAAGGGATCCCGGTTTCAGGGCATGTCGAGCACCACGACGGTCACTTTGGTCGCACGGAAGCCGCCGTGGGGATCGACGATCCGATACCAGAAGGTGTCGATCTCTCCGGCGCTGGAGCCGAATCCGGGATGCGGCGTGTAGACCACGTCCTCCCCCTGGATCGCCACCGCGCCGTGTGCCGGTTGCTCTGGGAACGGCTCGTTGATGGCGAGCTGGATCGGGTCGCCGTTCGGATCACTATCGTTGGCCAGAACCGGGATGACCACCGCCGATCCCGCCCGGGTGGTCGCCTGGTCCGGCAGAGGTCGAGGCCGCTCGTTGAACAACGTGAAGGTCGTTGGCGGGGTCGCCGCGACATTGCCGCAGACATCCTCGGCCCATACCTTCACTGTGTGCTCACCCGGTTCGCCCTGCCAGGTGATCGAGTACGGTGGCGCCATGACCACCCCGTTGTCTGGGACGACGCCATCGATCTCGAAGATGACCCAGGCGACGAAGAGCTCGGGATCCTCGGCCGTCGCCACGAGGGTCACTTCACCATGGGGCTGCGGCACCCCATCGACCGGCGCCGTCACCTCCACTGAGGGCGGATTCGAATCCGAGGCGCAGGGCGGCGCCGAGTGGGTCACCCTCACCATCGTCGGCTCCGAGAGCGTGCTCTGGCCACAGGCATCGTAGGCCCGAGCTTCGAGCCGGTAGGTGCCCTCGACCGAGAACCAGAAGCCGAAGTCGAACGGCGCCTCCTCCAACACGTGGATCGGGCGCCGATCGATAAAGAGCTCGACCCTTTCGACGCCGGCCGGCGCGCTCGCAGTGACCTGAATATCGGTCAGACCGGGCTCCAAGGCACTGCCGTCTTCGGGCGCGACGAGGGTCACTACCGGTGGAGCCGGCGAGGTGCCGCACACGGCCTCGCCGACGATGACGGTTGCCGTCTCGGATCGGATGTTGCCGCATTCATCATAGGCCCGAGCCTTGATCGCGTGCACGCCGGGAGTGGCCTGCCAGGTCGTCCGATAGGGCGGGCTGGTGGCGGTGTGGATGGCGCGGCCGCCGTTGACGTAGAACTTCACCTGCGAGATACCCGTCCCGTTGGGACCATCGTCCGCCGTTGCCTCGAGAACCACGTCGTCAGTCGCGATCACCTCTCCGTCCTCGGGCGTCAGGAGGTCGATCGAAGGCCGCGTGTCGTCGACGGCGCACGGGCCGGGTGGGCTCGACGCATCGTGCCTCACCTGGAATGGCAGCTCGGCAATCGCCGGCGTGCTCGCTGTCGGATGGTCGTCGACGGCCACCAGGAACAGCGTGTAGTCACCCTCGGTGAGCCCTGAGGTGTCGAGCGCATAGTCTGAGAAGACGCCCGAGGACGGTCGATAAGCGGTCAGCTCGATCTGCTCCGGAGTCGTCGCGCGGGTGATGTAGAAGGAAAATCCCTTGATCCCGTCGTCGTCCTCC
>JBCCGX010000749.1:0-5225 GCA_039029035.1 Acidobacteriota bacterium
GGGCTGCGGCTCGCTATCGGTCGAGCCAGGCACCGCCGAACGGCTCGAGGCGCGCTACGGTCGCTCTCTGGCGGCGCGCCAGGTGGCGATCGGCGAGGCCGAAGACGAGCATGAAGCGCTCTTCGAACGCGGCTGGACCGACGGTCTGCCGGTGATTCCGCCGACCCCGGAGCGCGTGGTGCGCATGTTGGCGGCCACCTCGCGCCCGAGCGACGAGGTGATCGCTGAGATCCCGCCCAACCTGGCACCCTGCACGGTGGAGAAAGTGGCGATCAACGCCGTCATGGCGGGTTGCAAGCCGGAGTACTTCCCTGTCGTGCTGGCGGCGGTCGAAGCCGCCTGCCAGGTGAGCTTCGGCTTGCACGGCCTGTTGGCGACGACCCTCTCGCACGGCCCGGTGGTGATCGTGGGCGGCCCGATAGCGCGCCGCATCGGGATGAACTCCGGCATCAACGCCCTCGGTCAGGGCAATCGAGCCAACGCTACTATCGGCCGCGCCCTGCAGCTGGTGGTGCGCAACGTCGGCGGCGGTCGACCCGGCGAGGTCGATCGCGCCTGTCTCGGCAGCCCGGCGAAGTACACCTTCTGCTTCGCCGAGAACGAGGCCGATTCGCCCTGGGAATCCCTAGCAGTGGAGCGCGGTTTCTCGGCCGAGGCGTCGACCGTTACCCTGTTCGGCGGTGAGGCGCCACGGGTGATCATCGATCAGCTATCACGCCAGCCCGAATCCCTCGCGGGCAGCTTCGCCGCATGCCTGCGCACGGTCTGCCACCCCAAGCTACCGATGGTCTTCGATGTCGTCCTCGTCGTCTCGCCGGAGCATGCCCGGGTCTTCCAACAGGCGGGGTGGTCGAAAGACCGCTTGCGGCGTGAGCTCCTCGATCGGCTCATGCTGCCCCGCGCGGAGCTCGAGCGCGGCGCCGGCGGCATCGCTGAAGGCGTACCCGAGGCGATGCTTCAGCCCGTCATGCCCAAGTTCCGCCCGGAAGGGCTTCTCATCGTCCACGCCGGTGGCCCCGCCGGACTCTTCTCCGCCCTCATCGGCGGCTGGGTCAACGGCGAGATGGGTACCAATCCAGTCACCGTGGAGGTTCGCACATGAATACAACAACGGTCGCGCCGCCGAGGATCGTCCTCGACCCCACCGACGAGCGCCAGCCGGTGGGTCGCCCCCGCGCCCCGCGGTTGCCCTCGATCGCCGGCCGGCGCATCGCCCTGCTCGACATCTCCAAGGCCCGCGGCGACGTGTTCCTGGACCGGCTCGGTGAGCGCTTGATCGAGCGCGGCGCCGAGGTCGAGCATCGACGCAAGAGCACCTTCTCCCGCCTCGCCCCGGCCGACTTGCGGCAGGAGATCGCCGAGCGCTGCGACGCGGTGATCGAAGCCCTGGCCGACTGAGGGTCCTGCACGTCGTGCAGTGTGCACGACATCACCGAGCTCGAATCACGCGGCCTCCCCGGTGTGGTGATCGCCTCGCGGGAGTTCACTGCTGCCGCCCGGATCCAGGCCGACGCCCTGGGCTTCGAGCCGGCCTGCGTCTTTGTCGAGCACCCGATCCAGGATCGCACCGATGAGGAAATGCGACAGATCGCCGACCACACGGTGGACGAGATCGTCAGTGCTCTGACCCTGCCGCAGGCGTGATCATCCACCTTCCGGCCACGGTCAAGCTTCGGTCGACGGCGCTTCTTGCGGTAGCGTGACAGTGAAGGTGCTGCCCTCGCCAACCGCTGAGCGCACCGTCACCTCGCCGCCGTGTGCGTCGACGGCACGCTGCACGCTGTAGAGCCCGATGCCGGCACCGGGCAGGCTATCGGCGGCCTGGTAGCCCTGCTCGAAGATGCGCAGCTGATCCTCCGGTGCGATGCCCGAGCCATCGTCGGCGACCCTGAGCACGACGGCCCCCAGCTCCTCTCGCAAGTCGACCCGAACTTCACCGGACGCATACTTGACCGCATTGGCGATCAGGTTCTGGACCAGGCTGGCCAGTTGCTCGACCAGGCCTCGGGCGACCACCGCCTGGGCGGGGAAGCGCGGGGTGAGGAAGGGCGCGCCACCATAGACCAGATTGATCTCCCGACTCTGCACCACCGGCAACAGGTTGCCCAAGGTCGAGAGCACCAGAGCGTGCAGGTTGACCGGCTGCCAAGCTCGGTGCTCGCCATGCATCTCGGCCAGCGTGCCGCTCAGGAGTCTCTCCATGGCGATGGCGCTCTCTCCGATCGATTCCAGGGCTTGGCGCACCTGCTCCTCGGGCAGGTCATCGGCCATACTGAGTAGTCCCGCGTAGCCCAAGATCCCTTGCAGCGGATTGCGCAGGTCGTGCACCATGATGTCGATCAGCCGCTGCCGCTGGCGCTCGAGCTCCTTGGCGAAGGTGATGTCTTCCACCACGAGGATGCCGAAACGGTTGCCCTCGATGTCGAACGAGCGCAGGCGCAGGCGGGCGTCGCGGGGTTGCGGTAGGAACGGTAGCTCAAAGGTGAAGTCGAGCTCCGCCGCCAGAGTGTTGCTCTCGATGTGCTCCTCGAACAGGCCACCGAGCTCTGGCCGGTCGGTACACACCGCGACGTCTTTGAAGAAATGCCGGCCGATCACTTGCTGCCGGCTACGACGAGCCAGTTGCTCTTCGAAACGGTTGTACTTCACCACGTAGCCGTGCCGATCGAGCACGACGACCCCGACCGGGAGCTCGTCGAGCACGGTCTCGTTGAATAGGTCCCTGGCGGAAATTTCAGTAGAAATTTCGTCCATGCGGTGCGACAAGATCGCACCGTACCGCGGTCGCAGCGGTACGAGTGATCCGGCGTTGGCGTAGGAAAGAGTAGGTTCGACTGCGCCTCGATGGCGTCTCGACTGTGGCCAGTATATGCGACGGCAGGCAGTGCTCCGCATCGCGCGCCACGGCCGACCCGTTCTCAATCCGCAACCAGGGACTGAAGCTTCTGCCTGGCGTTGGCGTTGTCCGGATCGAGCTCCAGTGACTTCTCGTACAGCTCTCGTGCACGGTCCCGGTCGCCTCGGTCCCGGTCGCTTCGCCGCAGGTGGCCATCCGCCAAGCTGTTCCAAACATTGACCGATTCGGGATACGACTCGGCATTGAGCTCGTAGACGGTGATCGCGTCGTCGTAGCGCTGGCGTGTCAGCAGCCAGTAGCCGATGAGATTCATCAACCTTTCAGTGTTGGCGCCGGCCTGCCGCGGATCGCGTTTGTGCTCGCGGTAGGCGGCCGCGGCAGCCGCCTTGCCGCCGCTCTCGAGACCTGCCAAGACCTTCTCGGTCAAGGACACCAGGTCGATGCGGCTCAGGACAAGCGGCGCCGGGGCCTTGCCGCGCCCCGGAAGTCGCCATTCGGCATCGAAGTTGTTGATGTAGAGGGTCTGGCCCGAAGCACTGGCGGCGATGCCGTTGGGGTTCGAGAAGCGCGCCTGGTGCAGGGCGCCGCCGGCAATGCCGCGTTCCAGCGAACCCGCCAGCACTTCGTAGCCCCCCGAGGGGTCGACACGATAGATCTCATGCGTGCCATAGCTGGTGACATAGAACTGTCCACCAGCGAACACCAGATGACCGAGCCACGATCCAGGGATGTGGACGAACGAGCGCACTGCCCCCTCCAAGGTAATCTCGAGGATGTTCGGTCGACCGAAGCCCACCACATAGAGCTTGCCCTCCGGTCCGAAGGTAATGCCGTTGGGGCAGCCGGTCCAGCCGGCCAGGCTGACCAGCTCGCTGACCTGGCGCTCGACGCTGACCCGGGCGATGGAGTTGCCGCGGCAATTGCACACGTACAAGGCTCCATCCGGACCGATGGCGATCCCCACCGGACCGGAGAGTCCTTCGGTCACGTAGGGGCTCACCTCGCCACGACGGTCGATGCGACTGATCGTGTTGCCATAGAAGCTCGCTTGGTAGAGCTCGCCGCGAGCGTCGATCGCACTGCCCGAAGCGCCGTAGAAGCCGGTGGCAAAGGGCAACACCTCGCCTTCCGGCGTGACTTTCCACACCGTCTCGGCGAAATCGGCCACATAAACGCTACCGATCTGATCGACGGCGACGCCGCCGAGATTCCACCCCTTCGCCTGTACCGTCAGGGTCAGCACCCGGTCGGCGACCGGGATCTCGTCGCTACCCGGCCAAGCCCAAGCCGCCTCCGCCACCACGAGCCAGCCAAGAATGCAAGCAAGAGAAACGTTCAACGGCCGCATATCCGTCTCCTATCGCGTCGGATCTCTGGTTCGTCCGGGTTCGGGTTCGGTGGGGACGCACAGCCTGCACCCCGCGCTGCGACAGCCTCACTTGCGAGCACCCATCGACACCATGAGGCGGAGATGAGGCACGGCTGAAGCGCCCTGAGCCCTGGCTATAATCGGATGGTGGACCCTGCTGACGCAGCGCTGCGCTTCGACGACTTCGAGCTCCATCCCGAATCCGGCGAGCTCTTCCACCAACAGCGCCCGATCCACTTGCAACAGCAGCCGGCCCGGGTGCTCGAGATCCTCGCCCGCCGCCCCGGAGAGGTGGTGACTCGCGGCGAGCTACGCCAGGCCATCTGGGGCGAGGGCCACCATGTGGATGCGGACCAGGGGCTCAACTACTGTGTGCGCCAGATCCGCCTGGCCCTCGACGATCGAGCCGACGCCCCGCGCTTCGTCGAAACCGTACCGCGCCGCGGCTACCGTTTCGTTGCTCCCATTCTGGCGGCCTCGACGCCCTCCGAGCCTGCAGAGAGCAAGAGTGCGCCCTTTGCGTCGCCCGAGCTCGCATCGCCGGTCCGACAACGGGCGACCTGGTGGCTGCTCGGTATCGCGGCCGGATGGGTGATGGTGTCCGGCTTGCGCTTCGCGGTGCCCAGGCCCGACTCCGATCATTCCGCCCCTCTGGGGCCAGCGGCCATCCCCCAGGCCGGGCTCGAGTCCTCGATCGACAGCCTACCGGCCGACGCCCGCGAAGCCTACCTGCGAGGCGTCTACCTGGCCGCCAGACCGCTCACCCAGGGGCGTTTGCGAGCGGTCGCCCCCCTCGAAGAGGCGATCGCCTTGGCTCCCGACTTCGCGCCCGCGCACGCCGCTTGGGCCGGGCTCATACTGGTCCTCCACCAGCCGCCGCTCGAGACCCTGCCACAGGTCGAAGCTGCCGCTGAGCGCGCCTTAGGGCTCGATCCCGAGCTCGTGGCGGGTCACGTCGTACGCGGCAAAGTGCGCATGGCCCGACACCACGATTGGGCA
>JBCCGX010000750.1:0-5222 GCA_039029035.1 Acidobacteriota bacterium
AGCTCGTCGCGGATCGTCACCTGGTCGCCGACGTCCCAAGTATCGAGGGCGCAGATCTCGAGCTCGAAGTCGTCAGCGAGCCCTTCGGCGACGGCCATCGTCGCCGTCTCGCCACCCCCGAGGATGACGTGGGGGAAGACCAGGCAGAGTCGCGGTTTGCGCATATCTGCGGCCACCATACCCCATCCGGGGCCAGCGACTCCTGGTTGGCAGCGCTCAGGTATAGAGCTCGAGAAAGCGCCGCAGCAAGCCGTGGGCTTCGTCGGTCGGCCGTAGCTGATCGACCACCGCTTCGGCTTCTTCCTCGGACTCGATGTAGGCCTCACGGTACATCAAGAGCCGGCGACGTAGCTGGCTGGGGGTCATCTCGCCGTGGAATTGAGTGCCGTAGATCGGTTGGCCGGCGAGGCGAATAGCCTGGTTGCGGCACGTGGCGTTGCGGGCCAGCTCGACGAAACCGGGCGGCAGCTCCGTCACACAATCGTGGTGCACGAGGTTGGCGTCGAAAGCCCGCGGCAAGCCGTCGAACAACGGATCCTTCAGCCCTGTCTCGGTGAGCTCGACGCGGAAGGTGCCGACTTCGCCACTGGTGGGATCGGTCTCGACTTTACCGCCCAGGGAACGGGCTAGCATGTGATGCCCCCAGCAGATGCCGAAGAGTGGCTTGCCGAGGGCTGTGGCGTTTTGCACCACCTCGGTGAGCCAGGGCATGAAGGGGTAGTCTCGGGTCACCGAATGGTCGCCGGAGCCGCCGATCAGGATCGCGTCCGCACCTTGCAGCTCGCTCCAGCGGATCTCCGGCCGGTCGACGACGTTCCAGGTGTAGAGCTGTTCCTGCTCCAGACCGGTGCATTGGCGAATGCACCAGATCTCGTGTCGCTTGGCTTCGAGCAGGCCTCGAATCTGGACCAAAACTACCCGTAGAGGTCGCTGCGACAGGGGCGGGCCTTCTGACGTAGCGACCGGTGCTGCGGCGACCTCAACCATCGACCAGCTCCTTGGCTCGTCGCCCAGCCTCGACAATAGCCTTGATCAAGGTCACCCGCAGGCCACCTTCCTCGAGCTTCAGAATACCGTCGATGGTGCAGCCGGCGGGGGTGGTCACCTCGTCTTTGAGCAAGGCGGGGTGCGCGCCCTTGTCGATCACCATGTGGCCGGCGCCGAGACAGGTCTGCGCGGCGAGCTCGGTCGCCACCGCGCGCGGCAGGCCAAGCTTCACGCCACCTTCGGCCATCGCCTCGATAACGATGTAGATGAAGGCCGGGCCGCTGGCTGAGAGTCCGGTCACGGCGTCGAAGTATTTTTCGTCCAGGACCAGGCTGCGGCCGATGCCGGAGAACAGCGCCCGGCCGAGCTCGACGTGCTGGGCGGTCGCCCAGCGGCCGCCGCAGACCGCGGTCATACCGCAGCCGATGCGGCTCGGCGTATTGGGCATGGCACGAACCACGGGCGCTTCGCGGCCGAGATGCCGCTCGATCGTCTCGGTGGTCAGCCCGGCGACGATCGACAGCACCAGCTCCGTCCCGTCCAAGTGGGGGCCGAGCTCTTCGATCACTGCCGGAGCCACTTGGGGCTTGACACAGAGCAGGATCACCTCGGCGCCAGCGGCCGCCTCGGCGTTGTCGAGGGTGGTGCCGACATGGAAGCTCTCTTCTAGCTTCGCCAAGCGCTCAGGGTGCTTGGCCGTCGCCACCACGTCGCCGGAGTCGACCACTCCGGAACCGGCGAGGGCAGAGATCAAGGTCTCGCCCATCTTGCCAGCACCGATGACGGCCAAGCGGCCGATCTTCACATCGTCCATCCCCGAGTCTCCTATTGACCGAGCAGCAAGGCGCGTAGCACGTAGCCCGCGATCTTCGGATTCTCGCGCAAACGGCGCACCGAGTACAGGTACCAATCGCGACCGTAGGGAATATAGACCCGCAGGCGATGGCCCTCGGCGAGGAGAATCTTGCGCAGCTCCGACTCGACGCCGAGCAGCATCTGGAACTCGTAGCGCTCGCGCGGAATCTGGAGTCGATCGATCAGCGTGATGGCGGCACAGACGAGGTGCTCGTCGTGGGTCGCAATGCCGACGTAGACGCCCTGCGCAAAGAGCTTCTCCAACGCCGCGATGAAGTTGTAACGAACGGTCTCGTAGTCCTTCCAGGCGGCTTGCCTGGGCTCGATGTAGATGCCTTTGCACAGGCGGATATTGGCGCCCTCGTCGGGTAGCTTGCCGATGTCGCGCAAGGTCCGCCGCATGTACGCCTGGAACACCGTGCCGACCGTGTGGATACCTCCGTCACAAAAACGCTGCAGCAGGCCGCGGTAGAGCTCGATCGTGTCGTCGGTGGTCGTGCGATCCTCCATGTCGAGACGCACGAAGGTGCCCTGGGCCGAGGCCTTCTCCAACAGGCGCTCGAAGTTTTGACGACAAAAATCGCGGTCGATCGCCAGCCCGAGCTGGGTCGGCTTGACCGAAATGTTGCAGTGGTCGAGCCCGCGCTCACGGATCAGATCCGCCAAGCGCAGGTATTCGTCGAGAGCCTCGGTCGCGGCCTCGCGACGAGTGACCTCCTCACCGAGAAGATCGACCGTCGCCATGGCGCCCTCTCCATGCAGCTCGTCGACCACGCGCAGGGCGTCTTCGAGCTGCTCACCAGCAACATAGCGCGAGGCCACGCGCCGGACGATGAACTTCGGGACGACGGGAAGGGTCGTCACCACCAACCGGTCAAACAGTGACATGCAGTGGCGCTCTCCGTCCGCTCGTCCGTTCCGCAGGCTCGGCCTTAGCGGGCATTCACGACTTCACCGTCTGCGACGCCTGCACCGTCCGAGGCACCCTCACCCGTCACCCAGCGCACCGAGCGCGAGCACGGGCACGAACCGCCGACCCGGCTCAGACGGGGCATCTTGCGGCTCGCGTCAACGGTCGTCAGCTCGCCGTTGGCGACCTGCTTCAAGGTCTCGGCATAGTCACGGAAGTCGCGCCCGGCGAGGTACGACTCGGGCAGGTGCCGGCGCAAGTGGGCGATGTAGTCTTCGTAGCGCTCGAAGGTCTCACCGTCCCAGCCGGTCATGGTGAAGGCGGGAACGCCACGGCGGCGGAAGAAGCCCGGGTCGGAGAGGTGGATGAGATCCTCCCAGGCGATCCCCTTCTGCGGCATGCGCTCCTTGTTCAAGGCCTCGAGCAGATCCTTGGCCTCCTTGCGCCCGAGCTCCGGCAACCGGGCCCGCACATAGCGCATGTTGACGTCGTCGACCAGCTTGCTGACCTCGACGCGGTACTGCTCCTGGGCTTCGCCGTTCTTCATTGGCTTGAAGCCCATGCGAACGTTGGAGCCGCCACCGCGCTCGTCACCGAACATCTCGAGCCCGCGCGGCATCCACTTGTTGAACGCCTTCTGCAGCATCTCCATGCTGACGTAGACGTCACCCTCGGCGGCCTGGGTCGCCCAACGCCGCATGGGTACTACGCCGGTGGCGAGGTGAAAAGCCTCCTCGCGCAGCATCTGCGGCATGGACTCGGCCATCGGTTTGTAGGCGCTGACGCGCTGCATCGCCAGTTGGTACTTGCCGACCCGATCGATCAAGGCACAAAAGACGATGTTGTCGACAAACGAATCGAAATCGATGTTGAAGGCACCGAGAACGTGCGAGCCGGTCTGCATGGAGAGGATCTCCTCCACCATGTCGGGGCCACTCTGGTCCGACACCGAGCTCCAGTCGTCTTCGAGCAGCAGGTGGAGCATCTGATAACCGTGGCGCAGCTCCTCCGCCATCATCCGCAAGACCCACACCTGGTCGACCTCTTCCTGGGCCCGGGCGAGGGTCAGGCGATGCTGCTGGATGGAGCCGAACTCGGTCGACGCCTGGGCACGGATCGCTCCCAACAGATGCCGGGCACGCTCGGGACCGAGATCGTTCGGACAAGTGATCTTGGGCTTGCCGGCGTCGGCGCCACATTCGATCTCGCCGCAGATGCCGAGCTCGCGGAAAGCACAGAGCTTGAAGCGGGGCTCCTTGGGAAAATGCTTCTCCCAATTCTCCATCAGAAAGTCGTAGTCGGGGATGAAGGTCTCGCGCCAACGAACGACGGCATCATGGTAGTTGCCGGGCAAACGAGCTTCTCTCATGGGCATGGTCGAACCTCCTGACGAGCGCCGTGTCTCTTGTTCCAGATTGTCACGCGCTAGCTATGTCGCAAACCACCCGTGTGGGTGGGTCTAATTCTTTTCTTGGTGCTCCAACCGTTCCAACAGTCTCACAATGGCTCGACCCTACAGTGATTTGACGAAGGGCCTGAGGGTCGACGGCTCGAAGCCCAGAGAGGCGAAGAAGCCGGAGATGTCATCCATTGTTTCGTCAACCAGAGTGCGTACGGATTTGGCGCCTTCGCTCTTGAAGTGATCGAGTAACGCCGACGCCAAGCGGCGGCCAATCTGGCCACCCTGGCGCTCAGGATCGACTCCGAGGACCTCGATCCAACCGGTCGGTTCCATCAGGCCGAACTCACCCGAGCGGATCTCGCCCAGCATGAAGCCGACCACCTCGCCATCGATCTCGGCCACCAAGGCGGCTTCGGGATCGCGGCGCAGGTAATAGCCGATACGCTGCTCCCACTCTTCCGGATGATAGTTGCCGGTGATTTTCTCGTCGATCGAGATCACCGCACCAATGTCAATGGTGTCTAGGAGACGAATCTGAACTTCGGGCGTAGCAGCCATCGTTGGCAGACCTGCGGTTCGGAGGGTTGGGAGGGAGTCACTCGGGCTGACCCTGCTAGTGTACCTCCTGGTCTCGACAGCGGCAATCGGAAGGCTGGTCGCAGCGCCACATGCGACTTGACCACCGAACTATTTGTGCCCAAGCACCGGATGGGGCCGATAAGGCTCCTCGAGGTAGGCCAAGGTCTCGCTGTCGAGCGCCAGATCGACCGCCGCGACGGCGTCTTCCAGGTGCTTCATCTTGCTGGCACCGATGATCGGCGCGGTGACCGCCGGCTGGTGCAGTAGCCAGGCCAGCGCGACCTGGGCCGGCGAAACCCCTAGCTTGCCAGCCACCTCACCGACGCGATCGACGATGGCAAAATCGCCGTCTTCGTAGTAGAGATTCTGGGCGTAGTCGTCGGTCTTGGCCCGCACCGTCGCACCGCTGCGCTCGCCATCGGCCCCGCGCTGGCGATTCCCTACCAGGAAGCCGCGCGCTAGCGGGCTCCACGGCAAGACGCCGAGACC
>JBCCGX010000751.1:0-5219 GCA_039029035.1 Acidobacteriota bacterium
CCCTCGTCGACCAGGGCACGGTGCAGCCGGCTGGACCGCCCGTTGCCGAGCACCGAGGCCAACAAGGACAGGTCGGCATGCTGCGGGTCCGCTGCCGCCGGGGCCGGCAAGGCCAGCAGCATACGCGCCACCTCGCCCTGGCGCCGCTCGACCCGGCGCAGGCCCTCCGGCACACCTCGAGGTTCCGCTTCAGGCCGCTCGACCGGGGTGTCGTCGAAGCCGCTGAAGGCCTCCTCCACCAGCGCTTCGATCGAGCTGTCGACATCACCAGCGACCACCAGGACCGCGTTGGCCGGATGGTAGAAGCGACGATGAAAATCCCCCAGGACCTCACCGTCGATCGCCGCCAGCTCTTCCCGCGTGCCGAGAACCGGTCGCCCGTAGGGATGGGGAGCAAAGAAGCTCGCCACGACGTCGCGGTCGAGAGCGTCCCAAGGCTCCCCTTCGTACATGGCGATCTCTTCGAAGATCACCTGCCGCTCGCTCTGCACCTCCGCTGCATCGAGGCGCAGACCGGCCATGCGGTCGACCTCGATATCGAGCGCTCGCTGCCAACGATCGGCGGCAAAAGTGAAGTAATAGGCGGTGGAGTCGTGACCGGTGGAGGCATTGTTCGAGCCCCCCAGGGCCCGCGTCAGGTGGTCGATCTCGCCCGGCCCGTACCGCTCGGAGCCCTTGAACATCATGTGCTCGAGGAAGTGTGCCAGGCCGCCGTGCCCCGGCACCTCATCGCGCGTTCCGACCCGATAGATGATGGTCGTCGCCACTACTGGTACGCGGTGGCTCTCCACCACACAGAGGGTCAGGCCGTTCCCCAGGCGCCGCACGTGGTGCGGCGGCAAGACGTTGCGCAGCGCCTCGAGCTCGGTCCGCCAGCGGCGTGAGGTGATGGGTCGACGCCCCACGTCAGAAGGTCTCCAATCGGTAGGCCTCGCGGCTTCGACGCGGGAAGAGGTGTCGACTGCGCTCTTCGAAACGCTCCGCCGAATCGCTCCACAGCAGATGGGAGATTTCGATCTCGTCGTCGCGCAGCTGGATCCAATTGCACGTGTTGCGGCGGCGCTCACAGCCGCGGCCGCGGCTCGAAGTGGACGTGCCGGAGAAAGCCAGCAGCACTGGCCGCCGGTCGGAGGGGTAGTAAGCCTCAGTGTTGCCGATCCAGCTCTGGTGCAAATGGCCCGAGAGCACCATCTCGACCCCCGCCCGAGCCAGCACATCAGCGGCTCCCTGGGCATTCCAGGCGACCCGCTGGCTATCGAAGCGCGGCGCCGGAATGAGCTCGTGGTGGGCGATGACAACCTTGGTCTTCGACTCGTCGGCGCCGGCAAAGGCACGCTCCAGGCGCTCTAGGCTGGCGCGGGTGAAGCGCCCACCCTTGATCGTCCAGTTGAACGCCGTGTTGATCCCGACGATGATCATCTCGTCATCCTCGAACGAAGGCTCGAGCTCCGCGGCGAAGTGCTTTCGGTAAGCTCCCAGAGGGCTCAGCAGGCGCTCCCAGACGCGGTACATCGGCACGTCGTGGTTGCCCGGTACGGTGACACTCGGCACCTCGATCCGATCGACGAAGGCCCGCGCTTGCTGGAACTGTACCGGCTTGGCGCGCTGGGTCAGATCACCCGAGATAGCGACGAAGTCCGGCCGCCGGTCCTCGATCAACTCGATCACCCCGTCCGACACCCGCGGACGGTGCGGCGGCCCGAAGTGAACGTCGGAGATGTGGAGTATCTGTCGCAAGCGGCTGGCTTCTCACCCTCGGGGCGCAGGCGCACCGCCACCCGGCTCGGAGCCTGACCGGGACCGAGCGCGGGCGCGATGGGTCAATCTCGAGCGGAATTCTCGTCGTCGTCGCGTCCGATCAGGGCCGAGACGTTGCGGTCGACCTCGTCTGCTGCGAAGCGGCTCAGGGCATCGAGAATCGCCGTGCCGTGGCGGCGGCCGAGCAAATAGCCTCCGGCCACCGAGAGGGCCAGCGCCGCAACAGGGTAGGAAACCACCATGCCGCGCCAGTCCAGGCCCTCGGGCAAGACATCGTCCAGCAGCTCATCCGCAAGGGAGGATGGTGCGTCACTGCTCATGACTACAGTCCAGGTCTCGACTCTTCACGCCGCCTTCAGCGGCGCGGACGGAACAAAAGACCGAGGAGAAAACCGGCGCCGGCAGCGATCAGAACCGAGGTCCCCGGCTTCTCGCGCACGAAGTCATTGACGTCCTCGACCATGAAGTCGACATCGCGGCGGGCCCGGTTGTAGCCGTCCTGCATACGCGCCGAGGTCACTTGGTACCTCTCGCGCGCCGCTTCCCGCGCCTGCTGGGAACGTTCCTGAGCCACCGCGGACGCTTGCTGAAAGCGCTCGCCGACATCGGCTGCGGCATGCTGGAACTTCTGCCGCGCCTCACCGACTGCAGCGTTCACTTTCTGCTTGGCGCGATCCATCGGGCGGACGTTGTCACTCGCCGCGCTGTCGTCGCCTTGATCGGTCAGGACGTGACCGTCGGCTGTTTGTTCACTCATGATAGATCTCCTATGTCATACCCCTCGGGGAGAGACGCCCTACGTTCCGGCCCTAAGGCATCACCACCTGTCGCGGATCGAAATCGGCTGCGAGGGTCGGGGTTGGCTGGAATCAACAGCCCGAAGAAGCTCGGGCCGGATGGTAGACTGCCACCAATCGTGGCACCTTCTCAGTATACCGCAGCCGCCGACCTCTGTCATACATCCTTGCCACCAATCACCGCACGGCGACAAGCCACGGCCACGAGCCATCCCATCGGCCAGGACCATTGAGCGACCACGACACTCTCATGATGCGGGTCCGCCAGCGCTTCAAACCAGAGGCGACGGAGGAGCCTTGGCTCGCGGCCTTGCCGCGCAAGATCTATCGCTTCACCCGCCTGGCAGCCGCCAAAGCGCGGGCGGACAACCTGAACCAGCAAGCTGCGGCTCTCGCCTTCATCACCATCGTCTCGCTGGTGCCGCTCCTCGCCGCCTTGTCGTTTCTCGGCGCGCGTTGGTTCGACGAGAAGCAGGAAGGCACAGTCGAGCTCCTGACGCAGATCCTCCCCTATTCCGAGGACAAGCTGCTGACCACCCTGCAAGGCTTCTTGCAGCAGGCCGAGGCGATTCGCGGCATCGGCTTCGCCGCCTTCATCATCGCCGCCATGGCGGTGTTCAGCAATATCGAAGCGACGATCAACCGCATCTGGAACGTGCCCCGGCAGCGTCCGCTACGCAGCCGCCTGCTGTCGTTCACTCTGCTGCTGTTCTGGGGCCCGCTGGTGATCGGCACCACGTACTCGGCCCTGTTCTACCTCAGGTCGCAACCCGCCTTGGAGAACCTCGGCGACTCGCTGCCCTTTCGGCTCATCCCGTTCATCGTCACCCTGCTCGGCCTGACCATGCTCTACTGGTTGGTGCCCTACACCCGGGTGCGCTTCCGCTGCGCTTTCGGCGGCGGCCTGATCGCTGCTCTCCTGCTCGAGGCCCTGCGCCAGGGTTTCGGTATCTATGTCGATCAGGTGCGCAATATCTCGTTGATCTACGGCGGCTTCGGCCTGTTACTCTTCTTCATGATCTCGATCCAGTTCTCCTGGCTCATCGTGCTGCTGGGCAGCGAGGCCGCCTACAGCCTGCAGAACGTGACCTACATGTCCAAAGGCCGGCGGCCCGCCGCCCCTCTCGAAGGGAGCTGGATCGCCCTGGCCGCCCTGGCCGTGATCACCCGGCGCTTCCGCAGCGGCTCCCCGATCACCCCCCACGAACTGCTCGCCGAGCGCCTGCAAATCGCCGCTGGCGAGCTGCGCCAGATCCTGGCGCCCCTCCTCACCGCCAGCATTCTCTGCGAATCGAGCGGCGACACCGAAGGCTACCTGCTCTCCTGCGATCCCTACGAGCTGCCGGCCTCGCGCGTCTTCGACCTCTACGAAGGCGAGCATTGGCAAATGCTGCAGTCGCTCTCGCCACGACTGCACGGCAGCCTCGAAGACCTACGTAGCCGGCTCGCAGCTGAGAGATCGCGGCATAGCGAAGGGGTGTTTCTGGCTCATCTGCTCGCCCCAGACACGGACGAGAATGCGGCCGAATCGCCCGAATCACCCCCCGCTGTTGAGAACACTGCAGAACAGGTGATCTGAAGAGGTTGCCTCGGGGAGGCGGTATGGCTACAATTGCCCCCCTTCGGAGGGGCAGTAGCTCAGCTGGGAGAGCACCACGTTCGCATCGTGGGGGTCGGGGGTTCGAGTCCCCTCTGCTCCACCATCCTCCTTTCAGTCGGTCAGGTGGACCCGAAGGGCCTCGGCGGCTCGCAACTCGCTGCGCTCGTTACTTGGCGACGAGTCCTGATTCCGCCATAGATCCAAGTCCAAATCCCAACGCTTGCAACTCGCGGCGCTCGTTGGTTGGTGACGGGTCCTGGCTCCGCCATAGATCCAAGTCCAAATCCCAACGCTTGCAACTCGCAGCGCTCGTTGGTTGGTGACGGGTCCTGGCTCCGCCATAGATCCAAGTCCAAATCCCAACGCTCGCAACTCGCGGCGCTCGTGGTTGGCGACGAGCCCTGGTTCCGCCATAGATCCCCTAACGGAGGATTGCGACTCGCTGCGCTCGGTGCTACCGGCGAGTCTTTGCCTTCCCTGGAGTTTCGCAGCTTGCTACGCTCGGTGCTTGGCGGCGAATTCTGACGATTCTTCGATGAGATGACAGATCGCTACGCTCCTTTCCGTCTAGAGGTCCACAAGAGCTCATCAATCCCAACCCCGGGATGCGAGTTCGACGGAGATCTAGACACACGATGGGCCAACTCGATGCCGGCTACCGTACCCTGTTCAGCCATCCCTACCTCGTCGAATCGCTGATCAGCGGTTTCCTTCCCGAGCAATGGACCGAAGGGCTCGATTACTCGAGCCTCGAGACGGTCAGCGAAGCACACGCCACCGAAACCTGGAGCATGCGCTACAACGATCGTGTATGGCGCTTGCGCAAGCGGGCTGGCGGGTGGATCTACTTCTACCTGATGCTCGAGTTTCAGAGCACCAACGAGCACTTCATGGCCCTGAGGACCCTGAGCTACGTCGGGGTTCTCTACCAACATCTGCGGAAGTCTCTGGAGCTCCGGCCAAGAGACCTTCTGCCGACCGTCTTACCCCTGGTGCTCTACCACGGCGCCAGCCGGTGGACTGCGACGACCCAGGTCTTCGACCTGATCGAGCCCGCGGGACCC
>JBCCGX010000752.1:0-5216 GCA_039029035.1 Acidobacteriota bacterium
CGAGATAGCCCAGGGCGCGCAAGCGGTCGGCGGTCTCGGGATCAACCGCCTGGGGCCCTTGTTGGGTACCCTCGGCGGCGGTGACCTCCGCCAGAAGACGCTGCAGCGCCTCCTCCAGACGATCGGCCCGGTCCGCTTCCCTGCTGGCCAGGTTGTCGAGCTCTTGCGGATCGTTGTCCAGATCGTAAAGCTCGCGACGCGGTGCGCCGATGAACTTGTAGCGTCCGTCGCGGATCGACTGGAGCTCGCTCCAGCCGTAGTGGTAGCGCGGGAACCAGCTCTCGGAGTGAGCGACGAGCCGCAGTCGCTCGCCGCGGGCCAGGGGCATCAGATCGGCCCCTTGCACTTCTGCCGGCGCTTCGATGCCGAGCAGGCCGAGCATCGTCGGCAGGATGTCGACCAGGCGCACCGGCTCGTCGATCACCCTCGCCGGCACAGCGGGCCCGGCGATCATCAAGGGGATGCGTACCGCCGCCTCGTAGATGAAGAAGCCGTGGGTCACCTCGCCGTGCTCGCCGAGCATCTCGCCGTGGTCGCTGGCCACGACGACCACGGTGTTGCGCAGCGTGCCGGCGGCCTTCAGGGCCTCGAACAGCCGGCCGACGTGGGCATCGGTGGCGGCGATCTCGGCGTCGTAGGCGCCCGAGCGCGTGGCTGGAAAGCGCGACCGGTAGGGCTCCGGAGCTTCGTAGGGTGTGTGCGGATCATAGAGATGCACCCAAGCGAAGAAAGGATCGTCGGTTGGCGAAGAGGTCAACCAATCGAGCGCCTGGTCGACAACGACGTTGCCCGGGCGCTGGATGGCGTCCATGCCCGGGGCATCGTTGAACTCGGTGAGATCAAAATCGTCGAAGAAATGCTCGAACCCCTGGGCGATGCCCCAACGCGAGTCGAGTACGAAGGCGCCGACGAAGCCGCCGGTGCGATAACCCTCCGCGACCAGGGTCTCGGCCAGAGTCTGGGCCTCCTCGCCAAGGTAGAAACCGCCGTTGTCGCGCACCCCGTGGTAGGCCGGGAAGGTGCCGGTCATCAACGAGGCGTGGGCCGGCAGGGTCAGAGGCATCACTGTCGTCGCCTGCTCGAAGCGCAACCCGCGCGCCGCGAGGGCGTCGAGATGCGGCGTCTGGGCGGCGCTATAGCCGTAGCTGCCCAGGCGGTCGGCGCGCAGGGTATCGAGGGTAATGAGGAGCAGATTGAGCCGCTCGGCCAGGCCCGGCCCAGTCGCCGGCGCCTGGCGGTCGCCGCCGCAGCCGGCAAGCCAAAGACCGCAGACCAAGGAGCTGGCGAGTGGCAGAAGTGACCGCAGAAGCAACCGATACATCAGGCGCCTATTCTGAGCCTCGCCGCCGACGCGCTGCAAGCGTCCCGACAGGGCTCAGCAGTACAAAAATATGGATCAGAGGCACACAATGTTGGATCGTCGACACCGGAACGGTGATCGGCGCCCTCTCTGTTTTGAACAACCGTTCTCACTCTTGCTTCACATTCTTTACAAGATGTACACTCGAACTGGTCAATCGTCGATCAACTTGCGCGGCTGAGCCCACTTCTTCGGAAGAGGCAAAGCCTGGCACTGATCTTGCCGTCTCGAGATGCAAGACCAGCGGCAGAACCGGATTCTGCCGTTGTGCAAGGTCTTAGGAGCAGATCTTGAAAGGAGATCGGGTATGAGAACCCTGGTTGCAAGAGTCCCCGGATATTTACTGATCGGAGCGCTGATCCTGCTGCTGGCGACACCGCTGTCGGCCCAACGTGTCACGGGCCAGATCAATGGCACGGTCACCGACGGCTCGGGCGCGGTCTTGCCGGGCGTCACCGTCTCGCTGACGGGCGAACGTGTCGCGGGTACCCGCACCACGGTCACCAATGCCAGCGGTTTCTATCGCATCCTCAACCTGCCCCCGGGCACCTACGACCTCAACTTCAACCTCGAAGGCTTCCAGCCCCAGAGCCGCACCGACGTCGGCGTCGGCCTCGGCAAGACCACGGTGCAGGACGTCAAGCTGCAGATCGGCGAGCTCACCGAGACCCTGACGGTGATCGCCGAGGCGCCGGTGGTCGACACCACCTCGAACGAAGTCTCGACCAACTACGGTCAGGATTGGGTGGAGAACGCACCGATCTCGCGCGACGGCTTCAACGGCCTGGTGGCCGCCGCCCCGGGTTCCCTACAAGGCGGCGACGCGAGCGCCCGCACGATGGTCTACGGCTCGTCGTACGACGAGAACTCCTTCCAGCTCGACGGTGCCGACGTCAACGACAACTTCTTCAACGAGCAGTTGGCGTCGCCCAACATCGACGCCATCCAGGAAGTCGAAGTGCTCTCCCTCGGTGCCCCGGCGGAGTATGGCAACCTCACCGGTGCGGTGTACAACATCGTCACCCGCCAGGGGACCAACGACTTCAAGGGCGACGTCAATTACTTCACTCAGCCCGACAGCCTGACGAGCGAGAACACCTCCGACGAGGAAGATGGCGGCAACCCATTCAATCGCGACGAGTTCACCGACTACAGTGTCCAGCTCGGCGGTCCGCTGCAGCGCGACAAGCTGTGGTTCTTCGCCTCCTACCAGCGCCAGGAGATCGGTTTCTCCGAGGCCGGCGTCGATCCGGTGATCGGCCTCGACGAGGAAGAGAACGACCGCTACTTCGGCAAGCTGAACTGGTTCGTCAACAACAGCCACAGCGTCCAGGCGACCTACCACGAAGACGACCGCTTCGAGGACGAGGGATTGTCGCCGGGTGAATCGCCGAGCACCAAGTTCGCCCGCGCGACCAACACCCCGACCCCCGGAATCGGCTACACCGGCGTCTTGTCGGACACCACGGTGCTCGACGTGCGCTTCACCGGCTTCTACGGCTCGGTGTTCCTCGGGCCCTCGGACTCCAGCGCTCCCCTACAACAGGCCCGCTTCATCGCCCTCGACACGGGCGACATCAGTGGCGGCCACTACTACTTCTACGATCTGGAGCCGGAACGGACCACCCTGAACGCCAAGGTGTCGCATCTGGCGGACGACTTCTTGGGCGGCAGCCACGAGTTCAGCTTCGGCGTACAGTACAACGAGTCCTCGGCCGGCGGCCTCTACGGCTACAACGATCTGATCCTGACCTACGGTCCCGGCATCGACTACGGCTACGGTTACACCCGCGTGCCGTTCAGCTACTCGGGTAACGCCGAAGGCATCGGCATCTTCGTCGACGACACCTGGCGGGTGAATGATCGCCTGACCCTCAACCTGGGGGTGCGTTACGACGAGAACAAGGCGTTCTCCGAGGCGCAGCAGGAGCTCGACATCAACCTGCAGCCGACCGGCGTCGTCTTCCCCGAGTTCGAGCACTACACCTGGGAGTACATCTCACCGCGCCTCGGCTTCAACTACCAGCTGACCGAAGACGGCCGGACGGTGCTCAAGGGCCACTTCGGGCGCTACCACCGGGCGATCACCACCGGCGAGTTCGCCAACGTCATCGGCCCGTCGATCAAGCCGATCTTCGCCGGTTTCTACGACCTGACGACCGGTACCTTCGACGAGCTCTTCCAGATCACCGACAACGCCAACCTGAACGTCGACCCGAACTACGACAGTCCGCGGACCGATCAGTTCATCCTGAGTGTCGAGCGCCAGTTGGGCAACAACATCGGCCTCAATCTGAACGTGGTGCACAAACGCGGCCGCGACTTCGGCGCCTGGCGTGACATCGGCGGTATCTACGAGGATGTGGTGTGGATCGATGGCGACTACGATCTCGACGGGGCGGTCGACCCCGGGGTCGACCCCTTCGCCACCGGCAATCCGATCACCTTCCAGCGCCTGATCGGCGGCGAGCGGGACTTCCTCATCACCAACCGCGAGGAGATGGATACCGACATCTGGGCAGCGAGCTTCGGTCTGGTGAAGCCGATGTCCAACAACTGGTCGCTCAACTCGTCCTTGACCTGGCTGCAATCGGAAGGCCGGACCACCGACAGCGGCGGCCCGACCAGCGTGCTGCAGCGCGGTGGTCTACAGTTCCGCAGCTTTGGCCGCAACCCCAACGACTTCGTCAACTCCGGCGGCCGCTTGCGCGGTGATCTGCCCTGGCAGTTCAAGACCCAGCTGGTCTACCAGCTGCCCTACGACTTCCTGGTAGCAGCCAACGTCATCCTGCGCAGCGGCGGCAACATCGCCCGGCGGGTACGCCCGCCACGCTCGGTGACCAACCTGTCGACCCGCGTCCTCGGCCAAGAGCGCGGCACCTTCGATCGATTGCCGAGTCAGACGGTCTTCGATCTGCGGGTGGAAAAGAGCTTTCAGTTGAAGAACGATATGGACATCGCGATCGTCGCGGACATCTTCAACGCGCTCAACGACGATTCCTTCGACGGCCTGGTGAGCTCGGACTCGACCTCGTCGGCTTTCCTGGTGCCCGACGGCTTCATCCAACCGCGCCGGGTCCAGCTGGGAGCGAAGTTCCGCTTCTAGCTGTCAAAACTGCGCCTTGGGCGTCGACGGAACGGCCGCGCTCCTCAGGGACGCGGCCGTGTTGTTTTTTAGCCGAATCGCGCGAGCCGGAAATCCTTCAACGCCTCAGCCTCGACTCCATCCAGGATCTCCCGCGCTGCCAGACGACCCAGAATCGGCGCCAGGGTGACGCCGGAGTGGGTCACGGCGAGGTACACGCCGGGCGCCCCCGCAGCGAAGCCGACGATGGGTAAGCCATCCCGCGCCATCGGTCGCCAGCCGATGCTCAGCCGGTCCAGCTTGGCCGCCCCCAGAGGCCGCAGGTACCTCGCGGCTTCTGCCAGAAGAACCTGCCCCTGCTCGGCAGCGGAGCCGTCGACCGGGCCGCCGCCAAAGTCCGCCCCGGTGACGATGCGACCATCGGCCCGCTGCACGATGTGGGCCGTCGGCGCCAGCACCACGCCTCGGAGACAGGGCTCGATCGGCTCGGAGGTCGCGAGGGCTCCGGGGGAGTCGATCAGAGGGACTTGGAGCCCGGCCCAAGCGGCCGCCTTCACCGTGGCGGTCCCGGCAGCGATCACCACGACGTCGAGCAATCGCTCGCCGCGATCCGTCCGCAGTCGGAGACTCTCGCCCCGGCGCTCGATGTCGACGACTTTGCAGGGGCACTCGAGGTCGGCCCCGGCCGCTCGCGCTGCGGCAAGGAAAGCCTGGGTCGCCGCCACCGGATCGACGCTGCCTTCGTCTGCACAGTGCACCGCCGCGGCGACC
>JBCCGX010000753.1:0-5211 GCA_039029035.1 Acidobacteriota bacterium
AAGGATGGCAACCGAAACCGGAGTGCTCGAAGCCGGTGGTCTCGCCATGCCGATTGATCGCCCTAGCCCGGCCGAAATCGAAGCCCGTCGTCACCGAAGGCAAGCCCGTCATGGCTCCCGCTTGCCACAAGAACCCGACGGTCTCTTCCCCGCCCCCGACGACCTGGCCAGTCCCCGAATAACCTGAGATCAGGCCCAGCTCATTGAGGTCCGTTGCCAAGCTAGTGGAGGTCGATCCACCCAAAGTACCGAGCTCGTTGAAACCGGCAGGAAGACCCTGGGCCGGCCCCGGCAGCCACGCGAACGCACGCCAGACAGGGTCTCCCAGGCCCGAGGTCGCACCCGTATCGTAGGTGCCAACGGCCACCCCCGCGTTGTTGATCTTGCCCGCGCTGACGACGCCATCCCCCAGGACACCGACGAGGTCAGTCACCAGGTAAACCGGCTGCGCTAAGGCGGGAACGGCAACGAGAAAAACAACACAGAGCAGTGTGAGTCGAGCCATTGGCTGTCCTCCCTGAAAGAGATCGTGTCTGACGACTGGTCTAGATCACTTCTAGGTTACTACAGCATAGGGCAGCTTGGCAATGCCGTCCGGTGTCGCCCATCCCTCCATGACGCCCTGCACCATGGAGGAACGGTCGAGACCTCCAGGCCAGGGGGCAGGCCCGCACGGCGGATGACCAACCGGGGACGACTGGCCGAGGTGTTGGACCAGAAGTCCTGGTTCTCCAGATCGTGGCCGGAGGCCACGTCGAGGGTCACCTCGCCCGAGCCGGTCACGCCGCCTGTGACATCGATGTTGTTGCCAGATATTGGGTGCCAGGATCGGCGACGAGCTCAGGAAGGAGAAGGTCACCGCGCCAGCCTGGTCCCAATTGAGCTGCAGAACGCGACACCCGACACCTCCCCGGACACTCCGGCAGACACTCGACAGCCTCAGCGAAGACCCCTATGGCAGCTACTTTCTGGGGGTTTGACTTGGAATGAGATTTGCTCCCATAAGCTGCAATGCAAATCCCCAAACCCTGTCATAGGAGACAACCGCAATGGCCAAGTACTTCTTCAAGCTCGAAATGAACAACACCGAGCCCTTGACCATGAGCCGCGTCAAGCGATCCGGCAATGAGTGGTTTGATGCACCGCCAGACCCTGAAGACCACTACTGCTTTGATCTCCGGGACACGGTCGGGTTTTACTTGAACAACAAGGGCGAAGAAGTCGTAATCAAGTCAGCTCAAGTCGAGTTCAAGGTGCTGAGCGACGGATCGGACAGAAACCCCTTCAGAAAGGACTCGACAACGAGCACCTTCGATTTTGGACAGCAAGATTCACCCGGATCGAGCTTTCGGCACCAAGAAGCAACCCAAGCATGGTTCTTGCCAGGCCGGTATGGCCACGGGATCGCTGGCAATGCCGCTCCCTTGGTACAGGACGGCACCTACTCCAAGACCATCACGATCGTTGCCGCGCCGGCCAGTGATCCGAACAACCCATTCCCGCCCCTCGTCCATGACCCCACCTGGGTCGTCGGCGATGGCAACCCCTTCCAGCCCTAGTTGAGGCTCAGTAAGCGCCTGATCTCATTCGCCCCCTCGACTGGAGACTGACATAACCAGTCCGACTCGCTGCGCCCCCCAATCTCTACAGGAGACAGCCGCCATGACCCAGTATTTCTTCAAGCTCAAAATGATTGACGACGGCACGCCAAAAATAGCAATGGGCCGCGTTTATCTGAAACAAGGTATTGGTTGGCGCGAAGCACCGCCAGTGCTCGGTCCACCAGGCGAACCCCCTAAGTACAAGTTCAATCTCGAAGATCAAATCGGCTTCTTCTTGAACAACAACCTAGGCCAAGAAATCGAAATCCAATCAGCGCAAGTCGAGTTCAAGGTCAAGCGAAACGGATCGGCCAGAAACCCCTTCAGAGACGGCTCGGACGAGAACATCTTCACTTTTGGGCAGGAGCTATCAGACACATCGGACTTTATCGATCCGGACGCAGCACAATCATGGTTCTTGCCCGGCCGGTACGGCTCTGGGATCCCTGCCAATGCCGCTCCCCTGGCTCAGAACGGCACCTACTCCAAGACCATCACGATCGTTGCCGCGCCGGCCAGTGATCCGAACAACCCATTCCCGCCTTTCGTCGATGATCCCACCTGGGTCGTCGGCGATGGCAACCCCGTCGGGCCCTAGTAGAGGCTCAGTAAGTCACCGACCGGACTCTGAACCCGAGGCGGCAGGGAGACCCGCCGAGTCTCCGCCGTAGCGCTCGGACAGCGGAGCAAACAGAGGATCTGCCCGCAGTCGATCGAGCTCCTGTTCCCTCGCGACGGCTTCGTAGGGATAACCCATCTCGAGCGCTGTGCCGAGGGCGGCCAGCGCCCTCGGCCTCTCCCCACATTGCTCATAGGTGGCGGCGAGAAGGATTAGGGTCGAGGGCCCGAGCTGTCCCCTCTCTTCGAGTCGTGCCGCTGTGGCAAGAGCCAGGCTCCAATCGCCTCGCCGGGCCTGATAGACGGCTAGCTGACCCTGCAGATCCGGATCGTCTGGTCGCGTCTCGATCGACGCTCGTACGAGATCGATCGCCTCGCTATAGGCCTGCTTCATTTCCTCCTCGTAACCGGAAGTCCAGCGATAGGCGTCGCCGAGATTGCGCCACATCTCGGGCTTGAGCGCACCGTGGTCGAGATCGATAGCCTTCCGGTACGGGGCGATCGACTCTTGGTACTTCCCCTGGTAGAAGAAGATATTCCCCAGATTGGTGTAGAGATAAGAGCTCGGCCGGATCTCCAGCCCCTGCTGCAGGATCGCCGCCGCAGCCTCCAGGTCGCCGCGCATGAACGAGACACCGGCCAGGTTCGCGTAGCCAAACACATTGGCTGGCGCCACTTCGATGCTGCGCTCGAACATGTCTCGCGCCTCCGAGTACCGGGCTTGCTTGAACAAAAGAGCTCCCAAGCCGTCGAGTATGAACCGATTGTCCGGCTGGACCTCGAGGGCCCGCCGGTAAGCCTCTTCAGCCAGGTCGGCTTCGCCGTGGTGCTCGTGTAGCTTGGCCAGGCCCCAGCGGGCATCGACGCAGGTCGGGTCGAGCCTCAGGGCCGTTTCGTACGTCTCGCGAGACACTTCGAGCTTGCCCATCTCTAGGTAGACATTGGCCAGTCCGGCATGCGCCAAAGCAAGGTACTCTCCACGCTCCACGGCTTTCTGGCCGGCGGTCAGGGCGCGGTCGAGCCAGGTCTGATCTTCGGTCACTCGATACTTCCTCCACAGAGCCTTGGCCAGGGCTGCCTGGACCGAAGCGGACTGCGGATCCTTCTCGGCGAGCGCGGTCAATAGATTCACCGCACGATCCAGGTCCCCCGGTTTCTCCAAACGCTCGAGTAGGCGGATCCCTTCGAGGTAGGTCTGATGGAAATCTCCGGTGGCCTGATCCGGCAACCGAGGGTCGGGCTGCAGGCGCTGCCAAACGGTCGAAGTCCCGGAGCCCACCAGGACCAAGGCGACAAAGCCGAGCAGCCATCCGTAGCGGGGTGCCAACCAGGCCCCGGGTCGGGCCTGCGGGGCTACGGTCGACCCCCTTGATGCGACGCCGTCGCCCTCGGCAGGGACACGTCGGCTCTTTTCCGAATCGGGCGGCGGCCGGAGGGGTGAGAGCCCTTCCAGCCCGACTTCGCAGACCTCCACCGGCTCCTCGATGCCTTTGAACATGTAGTCGCCGTGGCTCAGCCAGCCCAGCTTGCGACTGGCTTCGCCGGTATCGGCCGCCGCCCGCCTCGCCAGATCGAAGGCGCCGCGAGTGATCAGGGTTTGGTGGCCGGTGGCCAGGGCCATCACCCGCGCCGCCATCGGCTTGGCCAGCCCCTCCATCTCCACCTGCTTGGCGCCGCGGGCGATCTCGTCCGCCGCGTTGCGCCGCAGGAAGACTTCGCCGAGATGAATACCGGCGCGGGCCTGAAGATCCACACCGAGCTCTTTGGACAGCTCGCCCAGCGACCGGTGGTAGGCGACCGCACACAGCACCGCGTCGATCGGGCGCTCGAAGATCACCAGGAAGCCGTCGGTCTTGTCGATCTCGAAGCCGCCGTGCTGCTTGAACAAGGCCCTGGCCACACGGTCGTGGTGGCTCGAGACATCCACGGCGCGCTGGTCCCCGAGGCGCTCGAAGAGCCGCGTACTGGCCACCAGGTCGGTGAGCAACAGCGTGCGCACCACGGCCCCCGATCCCTTGGTGTCCGACGCGGCCGCCGGCAACGGCGAGGGGTCATTGCGCTCAGGGTCGAGGTAGAGCGTCTCGTCGTGCGACTCACTGACGAGGGCACGAAGGGGACCGCCCTGCCCCCGCTGCAAGAGGGCACCGAGCTCGCCCGCCACCTCCTCAGCGCTGTCGGGCCGGTGCTCAGGCAGCTTCTCGAGCAACCGATCGACCAGTCGCGATAGCGCCGCCGGTAACTCGGCCCGCAAACTGGCCACCGGTCGCTGCTGATGAGTACAGACTCGATTCAGGGTAATCACGTGGCTCGGGTCCGCGAAAGGCGAGATCCCGGTGAGGCATTCATAGAGCAAGGTGCCGAAGGCGAACAAGTCACTGCGCGCGTCGACCTCGTAGCCCTGGGCCTGCTCGGGTGACATCGCGCGGCAGGTACCCAGGGTCACGCCGGTGGCCGTGAGCGTTCCGTCGACGGAGCCGCTACCGGAGAGGCGCTTGGCGAGACCGAAGTCGAGGATCTTCGGCCGGTCGCCGGCGTGCGTGAGCATGACGTTCTCGGTCTTGAGATCCCGGTGGATGACGCCGTGGTTGTGGGCGAAGGCGAGGCCGTCGGCCACGGCTTGGCCGATCACCAAGGCCCGTGGGATCTCCAGGGGGCGCTCGTGGGTGAGCTCCCGTAGCGTCGATCCGTCGACATGCTCCATCACGATCCACTCGCCGTCCTCAGTGTCCAGGATGTCGAAGATCTGGACGATCGCGGGGTGTGCGAGGGCGGCGGCGGCCCGGGCCTCGCGCCGCAGGCGCTGGCGCACGGTTGGATCGGCTCCGCGATCCGGCCGGATGTGCTTCACCGCGACTCGACGATCGAGACGCTCGTCGTAGGCACGGTAAACCTCGCCCATCCCGCCGCTGCCAATCAACGCCTCGAGGCGATAAGGCCCAAGAGTTTCAGGAAATTCTGATGGTCGATTCAAAGCTCGAAATATACCATGCGG
>JBCCGX010000754.1:0-5211 GCA_039029035.1 Acidobacteriota bacterium
CAAGGCCTCGACCACGGTGCCAGGCGAGATGCCGGACACCCAGACCGACGACCTCACCCGACTGCCTTGGAGCGCCCAGGAGGCCCAGGCTGCAGCCGACGAGGCGGGGGAAGACGGCGTGCTGCTAGCGCTCGGCTTCGAAGCCAACCGCACTCTGGCGACCGACGAAGCGCTCGGCCGCTACCGGGTCGTCCACTTCGCCACCCACGGCGTGCTCGATACCCACAACCCCGAACTCTCCGGCCTGGCCTTGTCGCGTTACGATGCGACCGGCCGAACCCAGCCGTCGTTCCTGCGCCTGCACGATATCTACCCCCTCGAGTGGCAGAGCGAGCTCGTCGTCTTGAGCGGCTGCCGCACCGCTCTCGGCCCAACGGTCCGCGGGGAGGGTGTCGTCGGCCTGGCGCGAGGCTTTCTCCATACCGGTGCGCGGCAGGTGGTGGCCAGTCTCTGGTCCGTCCGTGATCGGGCCACGGCCGAGCTGATGCGGCGCTTTTACCAAGGTCTTTTCCGTCAACGGCTGACGCCCGCCGCCGCCCTGCAGCAGGCCCAGCGTTCGATGTGGCAGCAGCACCGCTGGCGTGACCCCTACTTCTGGGCACCGTTCATCCTCATCGGCGACTGGCAAGCGACGGAAGCCACGCCATGAGCACCCTCGATGCCGCCACCGGCGCCGCCCTGGTGCGTCGCATCACCGCAGGTGAAGAACAAGCCGAGGCCGAGCTGATCGAGCGCAGCAGCGGCGCTTTGCGGTTTCTGGCCCGCCGTTTCGCCCGCGACGAGGCCGACGCCGAGGACCTCTACCAGGAGACGCTGATCCTGGCCCTCGACAAGATCCGTCGCGGGGAGGTGAGAGAGCCCGAGCGACTCACCGGTTTCCTGCGTGCCCTGGTGAAGAATCTCAGCATTCAGCGCTATCGGCGACGGCGATACGAAGTCGAAAAGCCCACCGACGCTCTACCTGAAGCCTCCGATGCAGGACAATCGGACCCCCTCGGCAGCGTGCTGCACCGCGAGCGGGCCCGGCTGACCCGACGCTTGCTCGGGGAGCTCAACGTTGCGCGCGATCGCGACGTGCTGACCCGCTACTACATCGGTGAGGAGAGCAGCCGACGCATCTGCGCCGATCTCGATATCGAATCGGAGCATTTCTACCGCGTGCTGCACCGCGCTCGGCAACGCTACCGCCGTCTCTGGGAGACTCGCACCGATGCCCGATGAGGCACCGCAAGAGGAATCGACGATGAATCATCCACGCATCGACGACGAGCACATCGTCGACCGTTACCTGGCGAGAAGGCTCGCACCGCCGGACGAGGCGAGCTTCGAGGAGCACCTCTTCGAGTGCGCCGACTGCCTGGAGAAGGTCCAATGGGGCGACGAGCTACGCCGCGGCTTGCGCACCGTGGCGACCGAAGACGCGACTCGCGCCAGCGTCGCCCAGGGTCTCGCCGCGATCGGATGGCTGGCCTGGCTGAGGAACCGCCGACCGGGCCAGCTCGCCGGCCTCATCAGCCTGGCCCTGGCCCTCGTCCTTCTGCCAGCGTTCATCCTCCGGCAACAAGCCGAGCTCAGGCAGGCCCGGGCGAACGCCCGCCAGGCCCTCACCGCCGGTGGCGGACAGCTCGAGCCGATGGCGGATCTACTCGTCATCTCTCTCGGGGTCGTGCGCGACGCTCAGGAAGCGGCGGAGATCCGCCTCGATCCGGCGAAACGAGCCATCGCCCTGTCCCTCGAGCTGCCGGCGGTCGACGCGCCACACTACCGCGTCATACTCCGCGACGCTTCAGACACCGAGCTGTGGCGCGGCGATGGCTTGGAGCCCAGCCTCTACGACACCCTGCTGGTCATCGTGCCGACGGGTTTTCTCGCTCCCGGTAGCTACAGCATCACGGTCGAGTCCCCGGCCGCTACGGGCAGCGAGCTGGCCGGCCAGTTGGAGCTACGGGTGCTGGCAGAAAAGTGAGACAGCGGGTGAGAGGTTCTCGCCTCTTGCAGCACTCTTTGGACGAGTCGATACCGAATTACCAGGCCCTACGATCGCCCCCATCGACCCGTGGGCCGACCACCGAAAGAACTGCACCATGAACAAGGAACTGCACCATGCATAAGATCAAGGAATGGACCATCAAGAACGTTTCCGGCTGGCGCGGCGTGCGCGGGCATTGCACGATTGGCGACATCATCGAGCTCGACAGCAAGCATAAACGTCTCGAGATCAAGCGACGCGGAACGACGGTTCTGCACGTCGAGACCGACGAGGCGGGCAACTTCAGCCGGGGAAGCGGCAGAGGGGGCCAGCGCGGACAATGGGATCGCTACCGCGGTCAGATGCATCGCGATCACAATCAAGAGGACGAGATCTTTGTCGGCGTCCTCGGCTTCCGCAACGCACCGGGAGACACCGATGACGATGACGACGACACCGAGGTCTTCATCGCCACCAAGACCTCCGGGACCTAACACTCCGCACCCCGTGCACTGTCTCGAGCGGCTGTCTCGAGCGGCTGTCTCGAGCGGCCGCGCCAACGCGGCCGCTCTTCACGACCGTTACTCCCTGCAGGCGACCGCCTCGACCTCCACCAGCCAGTCCGGCGATACGAGACCGGCGACGAAAACCGTCGTGATCGCCGGCCGGACCCCATCGAGCAGCTCTTTGCGCACGTCGACCAAAGCGCTCATATCTTCGCGACGCACCAGGAAGAACGACATCTTGACGATGTCGGCGAATTCCATCTCTGCTTCTCTCAGGACGGATTCGAGGTTGGCCAGCGCCTGCCGGCACTGACCATGGAAGTCCGCCGGCAAATGACCCTCCGGCGACTCGCCGACCTGGCCGGAGATGTGGAGCACTCTGGCACCAGCGGGAGTCTCGACACCGTGGGCATAAATACCGTGGTAGGGGTCCTTCACCGGGAACGGATCGTGTCGGGTCGATATGGGCATGATCTCTCCTGTCGAGCTCAGAAAGTCCTTTCGAAGGGCCGCTGACGTACGCTCGTCGCGGCTTGGCATCGTAACTAACGCTTTCCGAGCGCGAGAGTTCTCACCCTCTGACAACCGACTACGGCAGATCCTCCGTCACCAACCGGGTCTCGATCCTTACAACCTGCTCGGACCCGAGCTCTTCACGTGCTAGACGAGTCAGTGCAGCGGCTTCGTCGGCGTTCAAAGGTCGGGTCGCGGCGAGCTCTATCTCGAGCACCCGGACCCGTTTCTCGCGGCGGCTCTCGAGACGTAAGACTCGCGCCCCCGGGATGGTCTGGACACCCTCCTCCAGGCGCGCTTCGAGGGTCGGCGGAATCTCGGTGGCGCTGCCAAGGTAAGCAAGGAGGCCCCGACTCAAGGGGAGAGCCAAGGCACCCAGGCCCAGCAGCAGAATAAGAAAGGAGTAGCGCACCCACAGCTGATGCGCACTGGCACCGCTGCGACCCCGCACACCGATGGCGTAGAGGCTACCGGCGGCGCCGAGGATGATGGCGACGACGTTGGTCCCGAAAAGCAAAGCCGAGCCTTGAGCGTTGCCGCGCTCACCGAGAGCCAGGCAAACACCGGTAGTGGCGATCGGTGGTACCAACGCCGCGGCAATGGCGACTCCCGGCAAGGCGGCCAGGAGGCCTGGTCGCCCGAGGCAGAACGCCGCCGCGATACCGGAGAGGAAGGCCACCCCCATGTCGAGCAGGGTCGGCCCGCCACGGGCGGCAAGCTCCGGTGTAAGCTGGCTAATGGGGAACAACATGCCGAGCACCAGGCCGATCAGCAGAGCGATCAGATAGCCGAAGACGATGGCGCGCAAGGCGGTGCGCAGCAAAGGAAAGTTCCCCTGAACCAACGCCAGACCGGCGCCGAGAATCGGCGTCATCAAGGGCGCCACCAGCATGGCACCGATCACGACGGCACCGCTGTTCTGCAGCAAGCCGAGGGCCGCGATGGCAGTCGACAACGCGATCAAGGCCATGAAGTCGAAGGTCCATTCCGAGCCTGCTTGCAGCTTCTCGTACAACGCGACTCGCTCGCCACGCGCCATCTGCGGAATGGTGAGATCGAGCCATCGCCCCAAGCGTCGGCGGAAGCGGTGCAGCAGCTTCCACTCGCGACGCACCACGGCCACTTGCAGACCTTCTTCGCCGGTCAGCAGGCTTTGGGGCACGGTGCCGAAGAGTCGACGGCGCAGGGAGCCAGCGTTCGACTCACCCAGGAGCAGGAGATCGAAGCCTTCGCTGGCCACGCTCTGGATGGTGGCGAACCGATCGTCACTCAGCTCCACTCGCCGCTGGACGAATCGGCTGTCGTTGACTCCTGCCTCGGCCACCGCCTTGTCGAGGATCCGTCGCCCGACCGCCTTCGGTAGCTCGCCCGCGTCAGAGCCGACATGGAGCGCCACCACCTCACCTTCTTCAGCGCTGGCCAGGCGCTCGCCCAGGCGCAGGGCCACCGAGGCGTGCGGACCGCCGGCAGTCGGCACCAGAATACGCTGGCATTGCTTGGCCCCGGACTCTCCGAGGCGGGCCAGGATCATGTGGCATGGCGCGGAGGTGAAGAGCTTCCGCGCTAGAGAGACCTCCCGCGCACGCGGCTGCCATTTGGCGGCGACCAGATAATCCGCCTCGACCGCCTTGATCTGCGCCAGGACAGCCTGCAGCCTGCGGGGCGCGCGCAGCCAACGGATCTCGACTTGCGGCGCCGGCAGAATCCTTTCCGGCTGCGGCTCACCTTCCTCCGCCAGCAGCTCGTCTTCGTGCTCGCGCTCAAACTCGCTGCACAGCGCTGCGACCGTTTCGCTCGCGCCTTCGGGTACCGGCTCGCTGGGAGCCATCGACACTGGCTCACCATCCCTCTCACCGCTCTCGACACACAAAATCACCAGCCGCGCTTCCAGCGCGCGAGCCACACGATAGCCCAGACGAGCCAGGCGGATCGCCCCGGGCTTGCGGGTGATGACCGTCAAAACATGCATCGGCAAGCGCTTTCTAAGCACATCCTAACTTACGGTTGCCGCAGTACGGACACGTGGCGTCAATGCGGGTGGACCGGGGGTCAGCTCAACCAAGCTCGATCTCGAGATCGAGATCAGGATTCTCGAGCACCGCAGCGACCTCGCTCCAGCGCAGCCCCAGACGCTCCAAGCGTCGGCGGAGGCGACGCAAGATATGGTCGAACTGACGATAGAGGCGACGCGCCTGGAGGTTTTGGCTAGTAGCGATGCGTTGG